>CAIYBQ010000142.1 GCA_903924445.1 uncultured Armatimonadota bacterium
CCGCCGTGGTGCTTCTACACCAACGGGCACAGTAAGCTGAGGAGCATCACTGGTCATCGGTGATTCGTCATCTGTTGCACGGGCAGCAAAACGAACCCGACGAGACCATGGCGGCGATTTGAACGGTTTTCTCGCCCGTGCGATGGTAGCAACACGTAGCGCACTTCTCCGTGGCTGCAAAGGTGTTGCAGCGGAAGATGAAATAGGCTGAGGAGCTTTACTGGTAGCACCTGCTCGTGCCACGCAAGGCGCCTGTGCCCATGGCGGACAAGAGATAACTGTTGGTGCAACAACGGGTGCAGATTGTGGTCGTGCTTTTTCGGGCACCTTGACTGGTCGTGCTTTTTCAGCTACACGCACTGACGACGGCGCTTTTGATCATGGCGGCAAGTACATAGGTGTGGGTGCATCAACTGGCACAGTAAGCTGAGAAGCATCACTCTTACCGACTGGCTTGATAGGAGTCGCAACATCGCCGATAACAGTTTGCAATCCAGTACACGACGTTTTTGTCCTTGGCGGCAAATGCATGGCTATTGGTGATTCACCCGGCGCAACAAACTGCGAAGCATGACTGTAAGCAACGGCTCGCACTTTGCTCTGCGCTTTTGCCAGTGGCAGTGCCTTTGCAGCAAGGGCCACTGGGAGCAGTGTTCGCGATTGTTCGCCAGGAGCTAAAACGTCATCAGAAAACATCAGCCTTCCATCACGGCCGTACAAAGCCACAAACCGCTCCCAAGTATACGCTTTGCCATCGCGGCCAATTCTACCCTCCAAAGGCATTGCGGCTGTGCAGGCCGCTTGAACTAAAACAGCTGCGGGAGAAATCACCGGAGTTAATGTGAATACGTATAAGAACATCGGATAGCGGCAGGAATCGATGAGGATCACTGTGAAGATAACCTGAGCCATCTTCTCCGTCTTGTTTGTTCTCACGTGCAAGTCTGCTACCCAACGGTCTAACGATGCAAAGAGTGGCAGTGCAACGAAGCGGTGAAACATGCGACACAGCTAAGGCACAACTCGTTGATGTTCGTTTTCGCTGGGTTGTTATCATGTTATTATGCACGAAGCCGTTGCGAAAAAGCTTTACATGACCATGGGTAAAACAGGCTGAGGAGCACCGTTCAATAACCCTCGCCACGTGCGACACAGACTGAGGAGCACCGTTCAGTTCAAAGGCGACCAGGAAACTACAACGGTAGGTAAAGCCTGCGAGAAAACAAGGTCGCCGGACACATCCAGCCTGCCTGAAGCCACACAATCTGGCAGTGAAGGCAAACACAACCAAGCGCCGTGCGCTGCCGCTCCACTTCACGCTTCAATCGGTTTTGAACCTCACGCAAGCTTACGACCGCCCTCACATCGAACTTCACCCTGTCCTGGTACCAGGACGAGCAATAGGAAAGTGCAAATCTGCACGTGGCTCGCACCCTCAGGAACATCCCCACTTGTTCTCGCTGGTACAGATAAGGGCAGCCGGACTGCTCCACGTCTTTGTAAATCGAGGCAACCATGGCGAAGGTTGGCTGGGCACGACCCGGATGTGAGAGCCCTGCAGGGAGGTGAGCAAGACACAAACTGTGTGACATCTGGAGTATGTGTTCTTCCTCAGTCTCTTCGTCGAAATACTGATAAATGAAGCCGCCTCCCGGAGTAGCGATCACCATCATGAGAAACAGCCACAGAGGGAGCGCGATAGGCAAAAGACAAGGGCTGCTGCTGATGGAACAACAAATGCCAAAGCAAACAACAGGCACTCTGGATGAGATGATATGGATCGAATGATGTGGATGATATTGTTCATACTAAATGGATCTCATGCAGCGGACTGAGGAACACCGCAGAACACTGTGCTTGGTCAATCAACCGCCTCCCAAGACTCTGATGATAATGATTCTGCTTCTTCTTCGATCGGAAACGATTTGCAAGGAAAATCAAAGTCACTGTCAGAGGAGGCCGTGGGCGTCGAGTCGTCGACAGTGGGGGTCTCAAGAAGGCTTACAGTGTCTTTGAACTGCATCACCCACTTTGCTCGCTCACTGGTAATGTCCATCTCCTCTTTAAACAAACGACAATAATGGCCTTTGCCATGATCTTGGTAAAAATGCTGAGTCTTATTCTTTTGGATGGACCATGCATTTGTCTGCAGATTCACCATCCAAACTCCTAAGTACGTCCACTCGCCCTGCTTAGACGCCCAGACGTATGGGACAGCACGCGACGTGTGCCACCAGTGCGCCAGCAAAGAAAAGCCCATACGATCAATGACATACAAGACGTCGGAGCCAGCACCATCATGTGCATGCAAGACGTGATACATCTGATGATGTTTACCTTGCCCGTTGGACGATTTTGCTGCAGGCTGAGAAGCACCGCCACCGCCCTTGCCGACTGCGCCAGCGCCTATGGGTCGTCCCGCAGTGCTGCTGCGGTTCACCATGGCAGTGATCTGCATCTTAAGGTTTTGGCTTTGATGGGATAATTCAACGACCTCAAGACAAGTGACGTCATCAGTAAGTTCTTTCGATAGGAGGTCCAACTCAGTAAAGATGCCGGCGAGTCGCTTCAAAAGGTCATTCGCTCGAAAACCCTTGCCTCCCGCTTCTTGCGCGATGGCTTTTAATCTGTGTCTCAGCTCCTCCAAATGTTGGGCGGCAGACATTTGGAGGCTTTCAGATGCTGACCACAGAGATAAGCCGCAATACTTGACCCAACATGGCTGCGGACTATAGTGTGAAAGAAATGATGCAAGAAGCAGATATGCTCAAGGACACTCACGCGGCCTAAGATGCTTACTGGACAGCGCCATTTTTACCGAAACGAATGCCACCACATGTGCCTCAACTGCAACGCAGCGCAAAGCAACATCGCACAAGTACGAAGTGTCCAGTCACCACTGCAGGGCAGCTGATGAAGATTGAAACGGACAACTCAGAATCGTGCAGGCTGAGAAGCACCGCTGTGAGAATCTCGGCAAGGTCACGCCGCTGTGGTAGAACCTTTCACAAACTGAGGTCTTCATAACCAAAATCACGGTCGGCAATCTCTTGTCCCCAGAAGTCTGCCGGGCAGATCCAATAGTTGTGGATCCACAAAGGCTGGCAACGGCCGCACATGCAATGATCCGATGCTCCATCCCCGAGAATGAACTGACCGACGATCAAGGATACAACTTGTCGCTGAAAGAATCGCTCAAACAAAGACAATCTTGTGCGACTGAGCGTCGCAAGTTTTCTTTTCATCCAGCCAGGATTCGTCAAAGCCCGATAGTGTTTGCCGCAGAGGCTCTCGTCTTCGCCGATTACAGCATGCATGGCGCAGCCAATGTAGCAACATTGTGGTGGCCTCTTCGGGTCCCAGAAAGCCATGGCGGGTGTGAAAGAAAGCCAACAAGGACCCCGTTTTCGCGATGCTATAAATGAAGCTGCGAGAGAAGGTATTAACACTGATGGATGCCTGTATAATCCTTATAGGGATCCGATATTTGACTTTATAGGATATGGATCGTATGATATGGATTTACGATGTGAAACAAACGGATTATTAATAGATGACGAAATTATCGAACTGTGGAAACAGTTTAAAAAAGTTAAAGTGGGCTTTAG
>CAIYBQ010000143.1 GCA_903924445.1 uncultured Armatimonadota bacterium
CACTAACCTAAATCCGTAAATGTTGATCGCGACATCTGCGCCGCCCCTGTCTCGGCTCGTACATCGGAAGTAGCCCGGATTGTTGTATTTCCACGTACCGCCACGGAGGCAATGGCCATTACTTGGAGTGGATTTAGGGCCAGTGGGATCCGTCTGAGCGCCTGCATCGTACGGCGCGTACAAATCAAAACACCACTGGTACACATTGCCAGCCATATCGGTCAAACCGTAGACATTTTGGTAGATATTCGATGTACGAATCACGGGAGCGGTCTTGCCCGCATCGCCCGCATCAGTTCCTGAACACCAAACTTTTGTCGCATCAAACGTGTCGCCCCACGGATATGCAAGGCCATCCGTACCGCCGCCGGCAGCATATTCGAACTGCGCTTCAGTCGGAAGCGTCAAACGAAAGCCTGCAACATCACTCGCCCAGGCACAGAAGCCGCCATTGCCATCTGGGCCCATAATGTCATTCCAAGACACATTCACAACCGGGTGGTCATCTAGCAGTCCCCACGATGGCACATCGGGAAGTGGTGTCATTGTCGCACCGCAGAACTCTTTCCAAACGGCCACTGTTACCGGCGTAGCCCCCATCCGAAACGCCGACAGCGTAACACAATGGACAGGTTTTTCGATGATGTAGCCGGATGCGCATCCCATCTGGAACGTGCCTGCTGGAATCGAACACAAGGACTCAACGTACGCTTTTAGCGCTGGATAACGTGAGAGATGTTTGCCAAAGGACATCAAGCCGAACTACCCGGCCACAAGGCGGAAGCCGATAAAGTCCACCCGTAAATCCGGGCGGAAGCGGCTGCGATCCGAGCAACGGAAATCGATTGGGTCATTAATGTTCCAGCAGCCACCACGCGCGCAGCGCAGCTTCGCCGTAGCGGATGTCACCACATTCGGATCTGTCAACGCATCCGGGCCGTATGGCATAAACAAGTCTGAACACCATTGGTAGACATTTCCAGAAATGTCCGTCAGGCCATACGCATTGCGATACACATTGTTCGTTCGGGTCACTGGTGCTGTCTTCAGCGCATCCGCGAAGCTCTTATCCGAGCACCAAACCTTGCTCAAATCAAAGGTATCGCCCCACGGAAACTCCGTACGGGGCTTGCCACCCAGGGATGCGTACTCAAACTGCGCCTCCGTCGGGAGCATCAGTTTGAAGCCGGCGACATCGCTCGCCCATGCACAGAAACCGCCCTTGCCATCGATGCCCATGATGTCATTCCAGGACACATAGATAACCGGATGGTCATCGATGAAACCCCAGCTCGGCTCCTTCGGCAGAAGTGTGCTCGTGGCTTTGCAATACTCTTTCCAAACGGCAACGGTCACGGGCGTCGACGCCATCCGGAATGCCGAAAGCGTCACGGTATGCACGGGCTTCTCGCTTGCGTAGCTCATCCCCCCCATCTGGATCGTGCCAGCGGGAATCTTCTTCATGGATGCCAGATACCCGCGAAGCACAGGAAAATCCCTGAGGCGGTCGCCATCTGCTGGCTTGGTTTGCGCATGAACGGGTATGGATGATGGCAATAGACATCCAAGAGAGCCCAAGAGAACGCTTCGTCGGTGCATGGCTGGATTATACGCAAACAGGATACGGGGGTACAGATATTGAGTCTTTTCGTCATGTATTCGTCCCCGGTATCCGTTGATTTGTTACACTGCTACCATGGCTGAGCACAACCCTCTCTTTGATGTCGCGACAACCGCCGATGGCCCTGCTGGCGCTCTCCCCCTCACCGAGGACATGCTGCTCCACCGGCCGAGCGGTGACCTGTTTGGCCTCACGCAAAA
>CAIYBQ010000144.1 GCA_903924445.1 uncultured Armatimonadota bacterium
CAGACGGTGCTCATACGTGAGGCCGGCTGCTTCGAAGCGAGACTGGAACTCAGCCTCATAGACGCGCTGGAAGGTGTTCTTAAATGCGCCATCGTAGACCTTCATAATCGTGTTCTTGGTCGACAGGTACACAGGGTAGTTGCGTCCAAGGGCATAGGTCATACAAGCGCGGGCAAACCCTTCGATACTTGAATCGAGGTTGAACATCCCCATCGCAACGCCGCTCGACTTCGCCTTCACGACTTCACGGGTGATTGGGTCGCCTTCGCCATCCGGTGTCCACGAAATGGAGATCGTTCCAGCACCCGGGAATGTGAAGTCCTGAGCGCGGTACTGATCGCCAAAGCCGTGACGCGCAACGACGACAGGCTGGTCCCAGTGGCCTACAAGACGTGGAACATTCTTGCAGATGATTGGTTCGCGGAAGATGGTGCCATCCAGAATGTTACGGATGGTTCCGTTAGGCGAACGCCACATTTGCTTGAGGCCGAACTCCTTGACACGGGCTTCATCAGGGGTGATGGTCGCACACTTGACGGCAACACCGTACTGCTTGGTTGCATTTGCCGAGTCGATAGTGATCTGGTCATCCGTGCGGTCGCGCTCTTCGATACCCAAGTCGTAGTACTTGAGGTCGATATCGAGGTATGGCAAAATCAGCTTCTCGCGGATTTTATGCCATATGATGCGCGTCATTTCATCGCCATCCATCTCAACAACGGGGTTTTTAACTGGAATCTTTGCCACGTTCTGGCTCCTTATTCTCTAAAAAGTGTAGTTTACAGTGATAAATCGGCGGGGATGGCTTGCGACAGGTGCATCCCCAAAACCCGAATCAAAACAGCCTTCCGATTAGTGGGCCATGATACGCGGGATCGTGCCTTCAAAGGCATCCCGAGCAGCATCGATGGAGACTTCCAGCACTCCCGGAAGCTCGATCTTGTTCCGGCTGGTGACCTGTCCGATGAACACGGCTTCGATGCCATGGGCTTCAGCGATGTCAAGCAGCGCTGTTTGCTCATCCCCGCCCTCGCGGACAGAAACCACCACGCGGCTTGCAGCTTCACCAAAACAGATTGCGCTCCATGGCTGATCTCCAAAGTCGGTCACTGACAAGCGAAGCTCAACACCGGTGTTGCCAGCGAGTGCGGATTCACAGACATTGACCAACAGGCCACCATCCGAGCAGTCGTGTGCACTCTTGATGATGCCATGCGCAATCATCTCGCGAAGTGCATTCTGTACCGCAAGCTCAGCTTCCATATCGAGCTTTGGTAGCGCACCGGTCTCGAGGCCATGCTCTACATAGAGGTACTGGCTGCCGCCGATTCCACGCTCATCCTCTGTGCCCACCGGGCGGAGTAGATAAACGAGGTCATTGACACTCTGGAAAGCAAGCCCGACCGGTTCGACACCTTCCGGGAAAACTCCGACCATTCCGATTGTCGGTGTCGGATGAATAGGACCCGTCGGCGATTCGTTGTAGAAGCTGACATTTCCTGACACAACCGGCGCACCAAAGAAGTCACAGGCCTCGGCAAGTCCGTAAACGCACTGGCTGAACTGCCAAAAACCGGTTTCCTTTTCAGGATTCGGCATGTTGAGGTTGTCGGTTGTCGCGACCGGAACCGCACCAACGCAGCTGAGGTTACGGCTGGCTTCCGCGACCGCGTGCTGGGACCCTAAATGCGGATCGAGGTAGCACCAGCGCGGGTTACAGTCTGTGGTCGCAGCGATGCGTCGTCCGCCAGCGGCACGCACCGCGAGGACAGCAGCATCCCCGGCGCCTGGAACGACTTCGGTTTGCGTCTGCACCTGGTGGTCGTATGTCTCGAAGACCCAGCGCTTGCTGGCAATCGTCGGAGTTCCGAGGAGCTTCAGGAGCGATGCGGAGTAGTCTGCCGGCTCTGGAAGGGCATCCGTGTCAAAGGCCTTACAAACAGCGATGTAGTCTGGCTCGGCGGCATCTAAAGTGTATGTCGGACAGCCATCCGTGAGCAGCTGCGCAGGGACATCGGCTTCGATGCGGCCTTGGTGGTGGATGACGACACTTTGAGTATCGGTCACGGTTCCGATGACGGCGGAGCTGAGGCCCCACTTGTCACAAATCGCGATGATTTCATCTTCATGGCCCTTTTCGACCACGCAGAGCATGCGTTCCTGGGACTCGCTGGTGAAGATTTCCGCGGCGGTCATGCCGGTTTCGCGCTGCGGGATGACATCGGCGTTAATGTCCATCCCAACATTTCCCTTGCTCGACATTTCGACACTCGCGCAGGTAAAGCCGGCCGCGCCGAAGTCCTGGATACCACGGATGTGCCCGGTAGCGAGAATCTCAAGCGTCGCTTCGATCAGCAGCTTACCGAAGAATGGGTCGCCAACTTGGACATTGGGGCGCTTTGCTTCGGATGCTTCCGAGATCTCGACGGATGCAAACGTTGCGCCGTGAATACCATCCCGGCCCGTGGCTGACCCGAAGAACACAACCGGGTTTCCGACGCCTTTGGCAGCCGATTTTGCAACATTTCCAAGCTCAACAACGCCGATGGCCATCGCATTTACGAGTGGATTCGTGTTGTAGCAAGGGTGGAAAGTGATTTCGCCACCAACGGTCGGAACGCCGAGACAGTTTCCGTACGATGAAATACCGTGCACAACGCCGCTAAAGAGGAAGCGGTTTTTTATGTGGATGTCAGTATCGCCATCGATATCGCCGAAGCGAAGGCTGTCCAAAACAGCGATTGGCCGTGCGCCCATGCTGATGATGTCGCGGATGATGCCGCCGACGCCGGTTGCGGAGCCATTAAATGGTTCGACATAGCTTGGGTGGTTGTGGGATTCCATCTTGAAGACGATGCCCTGGCCGGTGTTACCTAGGGGCACAACGCCTGCGCCTTCGAGTGCATTGGCATCCTGCGCCTTCTTAAACTCGCCGAATGCCCGGAGGGTGTTTCGGGAGTATTTATAAGCGCAGTGCTCGCTCCATTCGACGGCGAACATATTGAGCTCAAGGTAGGTCGGGACACGCCCTAGCCGCTCGACAGCAAGGTCATATTCGCTGGAGCGGAGGCCAAGCTCCATAGCAACATCGACATTAACTGCCGGATATGCGGGGTGGTTAACGGGAACGGGGCGGGCTGATGCGTCTGGCACGGAACTCTCCTGTACGGATGCGACTGGCGATGCATCCATTCTACCGTTGACGCAATAACGCGGGAGTTGCGGGTACGATGCAAAAACGGAGATTACACGGCGATGGCAATGAAACCCGACAATGCGACGCGCAAGCGTGTGGTGACAACGCTCTTGGTAGTGGGTGGCTTGATTGGCCTCGTTGCTGCCGGAGGGCGGATTAGCGACTGGTGGGCGAGCCGGGAACCGGTTTCGATGGTGTCTCCAGAGGAAATGCGTGAAGCGGAGCGCTTCTCCCGCATCATCGGGACGCTTGCCGAGTCGGTACGGATACTGGGAACCCGTGGCGCTTACGCTGATGTCATCGACCTTGTCGAACGGGCTTGTCCGAAGGATGATGCGTGTCCGGCATCGATGCGACGCGCTGCCGGCGAAGCGTATTTCCGTATGGATAAGGCGACTGAGGCGCGTGCAGAGCTAGCATCGATGCTGTCCGAGAACCGTGGACCTCTTGAAAATATGGACCGCCTGGCGCTTGCCGGAAACCCTGAGCAGTACAAAGCAGAGGTTACGACAAGCCTCTCGGGCGCGAGCATTGCACAGTCATCCCCGCTGGAAGCAAACAATGTTGCCTGGAGTGCCTGTCTACTGCCGGTTGCTGGAATCGATCTTGATAAGGCGGAGCAGCTGGCGCGCGTTGCGGTCGAGAAGTCTGACCCGGAATCAAGCGCGACGTATAAGAACACGCTTGGCGTGGTGTTGTTCCGCCAAGGCAAGTTTGCAGATGCGGTGAAACAGCTGGATGCGAGTGAAAAGGCAAGCAGCGACCCATTCAACTGGCCATTTCTTGGTGCTGCACACGCAAGACTCGGCCACATCGCAGAGAGCCGTGAGTGGTTTACCCGCCTGGACAAGTATTTGCTTGAATCCTTTGGACAGGACACGACGAATCGCCACGAGCTGTTGCTGTTCTGGGATGAGCTCCGCGGCTCGGATGAATAGGTTTTCATAAGGTCGTTAAACATTTAACAACCGCTTTACTTAACGATGGCACAGGTTTGCTAAATTCAGGTTTAGTACTAATTTTATAGTTGGAGGTGCACTATGCGCCGTGGATTTACACTCATTGAGTTGTTGGTCGTGATTGCTATCATCGCCATCCTTGCAGCCATTCTCTTCCCAGTCTTCGCCCAGGCACGTGAAAAGGCCCGTGGCGCAAGCTGCCTCTCGAACACAAAGCAAATCGGTCTTGCATCCATGATGTACGC
>CAIYBQ010000145.1 GCA_903924445.1 uncultured Armatimonadota bacterium
AGGAACTGCGATTCCACTCACCAGCCAGCCCCGCAGCTTCAGCGCATCACCAACGCACAGCAATGCGGCAAGGACAAACAGAACTCCACAAACCCCTACCACTGGCCATACATACGTCTGCGGTATCACAAGCATGTACCGGCCACAGATATCGAAGTAGACCGCATCCCCGCCATCGGCATCCAATACTTTACTCAGAGGCGAACTCCCAAGCCGTTGGAGCAATGGCAGCAGATATTCACCGTAGTGCTGCAGGCTCGATTGGCTTAGATTTGCCGGTGTATCCCTACCCGTGTGGTAACTCTGCCAGCTCGCAACCATCGCGAGGTTTAGAAAGTTCCACCCGGCTGCCTTCGCGACAGTCATATCCGTGTCATTGGGGAGCAGCTTGTAGAGGTTGTACATCAGGGATGATGCTGCGGGGTACTCCGTGGCCTGACTCAGATGCTCCACCAGACGGCGGTTCGCAGCTCCCGTTTCAAACATAAAGACCGGGCCACTGCCGCCGCGGGCTTCAAGGTTGATGATCACGCCCTTACCGAGTTTCTTGCCTTCCTCGGATGCAAACCACGCTTTAGCGCCAAGCAACCCAAGCTCCTCAGCATCTGTGATAACGACATAGACATCATTTGCGAGGCGCTGTGAACCAAGAGCTCTTAGTGCCTCGAGAATCGCGGCGACACCCGCAGCGTCATCCCCGGCGCCCGGCCCCGTTGGAACGGAATCATAATGAGCCATCAAGACAAGCGGCGGTCCGGGCTTTGGAGAGGCTCCTTTTCGATAGCCAACGATGTTCACGATATTTGCCAGCGTCATCCCACGCTTTGACTTGGATGTAGCCACTGCTTCCTGTTCATGTACATCAAGTTTCAGTGCACGCAGCTGCTCCACGATATATGCACGAACACGGGCATGCTCAGCCGTTCCCGGTGGATGAGGAGCACGTGCAATCGCTTGGACATGTTTGTGGGCGCGGGCAGCGGAAAAGTATTCGGTGGGAGCAGACAGATCCCGTGCAGTTGGCCCCCAAAACACTGCCAGACCCGCGGCAATAGAGCCAAGCGCTACGATTAGCGTCATAAGGATAGCGAGCCACGGTGACGGCAATGTGCCATCATCCGCCTTGCCTTTTGTGGATGCGGACGTGCGCCGCGGCTCATCACCAGTCGATTTTCGCTTTGCCATCACATCACTATTCCCGCATAACGCCACATTTGACTCGATATCGACAAGTATTTAGCCCGACACCTGCATCGAATATACCAAGCAGCATCAGAGATTACGTGTCTTGTCTAAACATAATCGCACATCTGGCTACGATATGAACGCGTTACGTCCGTCACGGTGAATTAAGGCTAGAATTGCGCATGCCTGTCCACATTAGTACACACTTCCAAGAAACGACCATCAGTGCTCCCGCCTTCCAGACGATCATTCGTGATGTTTCCAGGCAGTGGCGGGTTCCTGCTGAGCTTGTTTCGGCGATGTTAGCGATGCAATCTACTGAATTGCAGACAGGTTCCGAAAAGCAATCTGTGGAAGATGTCGCAAAGCGTCTGGCGATTGCATGGAACCGGGCACCGATTATCGGGAATGGCAACCTTGAGGATGGAATCGGCATATTCGAGTCTTGGTACTTTGCTCTTGGTCGTGCAGG
This sequence comes from uncultured Armatimonadota bacterium, assembly GCA_903924445.1. GTDB lineage: Bacteria > Armatimonadota > Armatimonadia > Armatimonadales > Armatimonadaceae > CAIRTT01. The sequence goes on from CAIYBQ010000145.1 coordinate 1,658, forward strand.
GGTTGGTAAGGATGGCCCATCAGCAAACACATACGCGGACAAGGTTCTTGGAATTCTCGCCGCTGGGAATCATCCGATCCAAGTTAAGATCAACGTTACGCGACCGCGTCCTGACCAACTGACCTGGGGACGCAATGTCTACGGACCTCCGGCTCCATGGCACTTCACGGGTATCCCGCGGCGATCCACGGGTAAGGCTGTCGTTGATATTCCACTTCCACTGATGCAGCAGGTCTGGGATGCACCAGATGGATTTGATGGCAGTGGTTCTTGTGGCCCCGTTTCGATTCTGATGCTCCTTGCGGGTCTTGGAAAGATCACCGAAGAGCCAGTAACAGTTACCGAAAGCTATGCCCACACAAGTCTCTACGGTGGCTTGCTTAAGTCAGTCGATGACAGCATCACGGAGCCAAATCTTGGAACCGTTCACTACAAAATGCTCAAGTTCATCAGGGGGTACTTTCCGACTGCGAGCATTGTCTACGGAACGAAAGTCACGAAGGACCGTGTCATTGCCGAGCTAAAAGCCGGACGACCGGTACTTTTAGGGACGCGAGTCACAGCCGCGGGACACTTGATGACAGTGCGCGGCTACACCGATGATGGTCGTATCATCGTCAATGACCCTGCCGGAGATCAGACGCGGGCTGCGCGTGTCGGTCGTCCGGATGGCAGCTTTAGTCCTACAGGCAATCGTTATTGGAATGGTGGTGGTGAAGGCGCTCAGTATGACTGGGAAACACTGAATGTCCGCTGGGCGCTGTTTATTGGTCCCCGCGTTCCAGATGCGGATGAACCGGAAGATAAACCCTGAATATCGTGTCATTTCCTTGACAATGGATGGCTGGAGCGATATCTTCAGGGGGCGGATTTTAGTCCGCTCGCACCAGCCCAGGTGGCGGAATTGGCAGACGCGCACGTTTGAGGGGCGTGTCCCGTAAGGGGTAAGGGTTCAAGTCCCTTCTTGGGCACTTTCAGGAGTCACAGTGTGGCTCCTGTTTGTTTTTAACATGGAACTTTTATTCGATTAATGGTCATCAAAATACAAAAAAGCTCCGGGACGATGCTGTCCCAGAGCTCTTTCACAAGCAGGTCAGACGCAACTAGCGCCCAGCGACCATCGGCGCAATGAGCAAGCTAACAACACTCATCACCTTGATCAAAATTGCAACAGCTGGCCCGGATGTATCTTTGAATGGGTCTCCGATTGTGTCGCCCACAACAGATGCCTTGTGAGCCTCTCCGCCCTTTGACTCTCCCAAAAGACCATCCTGTTCGATGTGCTTCTTCGCGTTGTCCCAGGCACCGCCTGCATTCGCCATAAAGAGCGACATCGTTGAACCAACGGCCAGTGCGCCAGCAAGCATTCCTGCAAGCTCTTCAGGTCCCATGAGGAAGCCAACAGCGACAGGTGCGAAGACCGCAACAAGCCCAGGTTGAATCATCTCTATCAAGGCTGCACGCGTTGCAATGTCTACGATACGTGCTGAGTCAGGGTCCGCGGTGCCTTCACGTAATCCAACAATCTCATCGAACTGACGCTTGATCTCAAGGACGATTTTTTGTGCAGCATGACCAACCGCCAGCATCGTACTTGCTCCAACCCAGAAGGGAAGGATTGAACCGATCAGGATTCCGATGAGGATACGTGCATCCGTGAGCTCGAGCTTGATCTCATGTCCTGCGGCTTCGCGTATTTCGAGCGAGAAAGCAGCGAAGAGTGCGACCACGGTGAGCGTCGCGCTCCCAATGGCAAATCCCTTACCGATTGCTGCTGTGGTGTTCCCTACTGAGTCAAGCTCATC
>CAIYBQ010000146.1 GCA_903924445.1 uncultured Armatimonadota bacterium
CGCGAACTTTCAAAATGGCCACAATACGAGATGTAGCCCGTGAGTCGGGTGTGTCGGTTACGACCGTGTCAACGGTGCTAAACAATGCCCCGCGGCCCGTTCATGATGCGACGCGTGCCAAGGTCCTAGATGTTGCGCGACGTTTACACTATGTCCCGACCGCCAGCGCTATCCGCCTTGTAAAGGGCAAGAGTAAGGTCATCGGGATGGCCTTTCCCAATGTCGAAGCTAGCCTTGTCACCAACTACAATGCTGCCAAAGTCCTTGCTGGAGCACTCTCGGTTGCAGCCGAGGAAGGCTACGTCGTGCAGCTCAATCCACAGCCTTGGAGCGGTGGTGAGGATGGCGTTTCACAAGTACGTGCAACAGGTGTAGATGGCATATTACTTCTCTGGCCCAGTCAGACATCCGATCAAACAGACCAGCTGGCAAAAAGTGGTATTCCCGTCGTTGTCATCGCAGCATCTGCGAACAGCACATCAGCGCTGACATCCAGCGTGGATGTCGAAAATGTTCTTGGCGGCCGGATGGCCGCGCAACACCTGATTGACTTAGGTCATCAAAATGCAGTCTATGTTGCAGGTAGATTGGATCAAGAATCGGTTCATCAGCGCTACCGTGGCTTCTGCGATGTGTTTGCAGAGCACAACCTCCCAGTACCAAAGATGATTGGCTTCTCGTTTGACCCAATGGTGGCTGAGCAAGCAATCGATGCCCATCTAAGCGCTGAGAAAACGGCAACGGCATACTTTGCCACAAACGACAGTCTGGCTTTCAGCGTAATCAGGGTTGCGGCTTTGCACGGTTTAAGTACACCGCACGACATTAGTGTTATCGGCTTTGACGATGCTCCGATTGCGCAGCACATGTCCCCCTTGCTGACAACCTTTGTCTTTCCGATGGAGACCGTCGCAGAAACAGCTATGCGACAACTGATCGCCTTGATCGCAGGAGAAACCGTTGAAGAGGTGCGTATCCCCCCGCGCCTGATACGTAGAGAATCCACCGCCCCGTTAGTCAAGCTCCCGGGACGATAGATGTTTGTAATGTACCAGTGAGGTCGGCAGCGCTCGTCGTGCTGTTTTGTAGCGCTAGAGTTTGATGCCGAATGAGAGCAGGTTGATGGACGATGCGCCTTCATCTGTAACATGGCGCAGCTCAACATAGGCTTTTTTGCCGACTGGAAGACCGAATGCAACGGTCTCAATCCAGCTTTCCTTACGATTGGCCCCGATGATTCGTCCGGCTCCAAGCGAAACCCAGCCGGGCATTCCATCTGTAAATCGGAGGCGTAGCTCGCCGATCGGGAATGCCACAGATGTACCATCCGTTTCGACCTCAGGGAGCGCTAATACGAATCCTGCCCCATCAACATCCGGAGCCAAGCGAACTGTAAAGCCTGCCTGAACAGCAACAGGAACCTGGCTTCGTGCGGTACCAGCAGATTGCCTATCAAAAGCAAAGGGTGTCAACTTGCTGGTAAATCCAGCTGCGACAAAGGGCTGAGGTCCTTTTTCAGCAAGTGCGGCATTTGCTGCAGACAAACAGGCCAGAATACAAACGAATGATCGAAGTTTCATCTTCAGTCCTCCACATTAGTTATTGGATGACAGACCATGAAAATACAGGGGCAAGCCAAGCGTGAATGTGTGGCACAACATCTGTATCGAACGATTGACTACAGGTTATGTTCGTTCTTTAGATCTGTCAGAAATGCGTCACAGGCAGTGTCAAGCAGGTCGAAAACATAGGTGTAGCGGCCATCGTAATAGGGATCAGGGACGATATCTTC
>CAIYBQ010000147.1 GCA_903924445.1 uncultured Armatimonadota bacterium
CATCCACAGACTTCGACCAGCCATGGAAGCGAACATCCCAGCTGATCGGAGCAAAGAAGCGGCTAAACCCGAAGCGCACGGGTTGACCCGCCGCCGATTGCACACCCTTGTAATCGGTTGTTGCTCCGCCGCGGTACTCCAGTACAACCTTGGTCGTACCTGCTTGGCCAGCGGGCGTCTTAATGGTCACCGCTCCAGGAACATTTCCACTCGTTGCGGAGAGGGTAGCGCCTTGCGCATCCAAAACCCGCCAGTTACCCTTTGGTCCCAAAATGTCGTAGTGGCCATCCCCACGGTGGACCAACCGTGGACTCTGGAAGTCATACGGACCCCACTCATCCACAATGATAAACCGCCGACCACACAGCGCTGTTTTGGAGAGCATCGCCCACTCGGGCTTGTCTAGCGGCTCGACGTGGTAACGGGATGCGAGACGACTTGGTCGGCCCGCGTGCCACGCAAGGTCCCAGCGCTCGAGGTACTCCGCAAGGTTGCTTTCACTCGAAACGATGGTATTTCCGCTGCCCTGCATCGTCTCAGCGGGAGTAGGCGTCGTGTTGACAACGCGGTTAGCACGATCCTTGACACCCTCGGTAAGGCGGACATCGGACTTTGTTTTGACATCGACAAAGGTATTACCCTCGATCGTATAACGCTCGCTGCTCGTTGCATGCTTGCGCACATAGGCCCAATTTGGATCTTGCGTTGGATTTGCCCAAAGCTTCACACCTACACGGTCGCGGAAAAAGCCATTATCAGAGATCAGGTTGTCACGGCCATGCTCGATGGCGATTGCTTCGGCATTGTAGCCAAAGGTATTGCCAACAATGGTGGTGTCGTAGGAGTAACCGCCCCAAATCCCATGCCAGCACTCAGCGATCAGATTGTGGACAAACTGATTGCGGCTAAAAGTCGCTTCAATCCCGTTCGTTGGCGCATGCGAAAAGTCATTCCCATAGAGGAGGTTGTCATCACAGCCGCCGCGGCCGGTATCCATTGTGTTCTGGCCCGCCCAGAGGAAAAAGCCATCCCCACCGTGGGTGACCGAGTTGTAGGCGAAGACATTGTTGGATGACTGTTCGTAAATCAGAATGCCCGCAGAGTCCTGCCCGCGGTTGTAGACACCGTGGGAGTAACCACGAACACACCAGTCAATCTTGTTGTGGAGAATACGGTTCCACGATGCGCGGTACATCCCGATACCAAGGCTGGAAAGGAAGGAAAAGTCATTGTGATGGATGTTTCCGCGGTCACACCGCGTCATCATCAGGCCATTCTGTCCACCGCGGGCTGTACATTTTGTAATCGCGAAGTCATTGGTGTCACGCAGATAAAACGCCGCGCCAAACCGCAGCCACTCATCCTTTTCGTTCTGGTGATAGCTCATCCAGTCCGCAAGATCCTCTTTTTCATCCGTCGACAGGAGATGCTGCTTCCAGTTATGGCTCGCATCCACATTTTCTAAAACAAGACCATCCGCGCCGAGTGCGGCAATCGCGACTTTGTAGCCGTGAATCTTGAGGTTTCGAACGGTGATGTTCTTACCCTGAATGATGATGCCCGTGCCCACACGCGTGTCAGGTTCGACGTTTGGCGATGTTCCACGAAGCGTAGCGCCGCCGAAGTCGACAACGATGTCATTGCCACTGATGACAATTGCAGCCGTCTTCAGCAGTGTGTCGCTATTGGGGAGAATCCAAGTGCCTCGTCGAATATTGGTGGATGAAGTGATCCGCATCCCGGGGGCAAGCTGTGAAATGTGCTTTTGCATGTTTCTCTCCGTCAGACAGCCACTGGTGGCAGGCTAAATGTCAATCGAAACCCCACCGATGATTGTGGCGTTGTGCGTTGTCCCACCCTGCATCCGGACGAAGTCAGCCTTGGCGCCAAGCGCAATGCGACCAATATCTGTGCGGCCGATTCGGTCTGCGGCATTTGTGGATGTCATTTTCGCAAGAGAGATCAGGTCACAGCACGTCCAAGCGGCGATATTAGCTGCGGCATCTGACATCCCGAGAATGCTCCCCGCAAGCGTTCCATCCAGCAATAAGGCTTTACCGCCGGCAACCTTTACGGGATGCCCACCGAGGACATAGTCGCCATCGCCTTGTCCCATACCAGCCATCGCATCGGTGATGGCCATAATGTGGTCCGGACCCGCCGCTGCTACCGCCATTTTGATGACATCCGGGTGGACATGGTGGCCATCCGCGATCAGCTCTGCCATGGCATTTGGATGCGTCAAAAATGTCGGGACCGGGCCTGGTTTACGGTGATGAATCGGGTCCATCGCGTTGAACAGGTGAGTGGCATCCAAGGGGCCTTCACTAAGCAGCGCGGCCAGCTGGTCACCCCCAATGGTGGTGTGGCCAACGGTGACGGTTACGTTGTTTTTCCAGCACCATTCGATGATTGGGCGGGCTTCGGCATACTCTGCAGCGATGGTTACTCGCTTGATGTTTCCCCGGGAATGCTCGATGTGTCGTAGCCACTCATCGTGATTAGGAACCCGCACGTGCTCTTTCGGCTGTGCACCGGGGCGTAGTGGGTGGATGAATGGTCCTTCGAGGTGGATGCCGGCGATGCGGGCTCCTCCGTGGCAGAAGGCAGCTCCAGCATCGATGGCATCCGCGACGTTTACAAGTGCCCGTGCGATTTCGGCTTCGCCGTGTGTGATGGTGGTTGCGAGGAGGGATGTCGTCCCACGTTTCGCGTGTGCTCGGCAGATCGTCTGAAGCGCCTCTGGGGTGGCATCCATGGTGTCAGCGCCACCGCCGCCATGGATATGGACATCTACAAAGCCAGGTAGCAACACATCGGCGTCATTAGGAATCACGTCATGCGTGGGATCCCCACTGATATGGGTGATGATGCCATCCGAGATACCAACGGTCACGCGAGCCAGGATGCCTTGTGGGGTTACCGCAAATGCGGCATCCAGGGTTGTCATCGCTGAGCAGGGGTTCCCAGTGGCTGCTCTGGAGCAGGTGTTGGTTGCGTGGCTGGCTTGGCTTCGAGCTGCTTGATGCGTGCTTCTAGTGCATCGATTCGCTTTAGGAGGTCATCGGATGCCGGTGCTGGTGCATCCGTCTTTGTTCCCTTGGCGAGCGACTCATCAATCATCTGCTGAACTCTCTTTACATTGACGGTTGGCTTGATGCCACCGCTCTTTTGCGCAGCTTCGACTGGGTTGTTCTTGTAGAGCCAGAAGCTAACGGTTGAGAAGAGAAAGAGGGGAACTAGCGAAACGAGAAACTTCTGGAAGACTTTGCCATCAGATCTGCCGTTTGCATCCGGTTCAAATGCCTTAACCAGCACGATACTGACCAGGTAAAGACCAGACATCGGGATAGCCATCAGGAGCATCGTGGCTGGGTCGTTCGTCGGCGTAAAGATTGCAGCAAGCGCCGCAATAACGACCACGGCATGACGCCAGTAGGTAACCATCATTTTGGAGTTGATGATCTTAATCTGGCTAAGGAAGAGCAGCAGAACTGGCAGCTGGAATGCAAGCGCAAAGGCGACCAGGATCTTGACTGTCAGGAGCAGATAGTCTTTTGCATCTTGAAGAACGGTTGCATCCGGGACATCGGAGACGTAGAGAGCCATCCAGCCATACGCGGATGGCAGAGCAGAGTAACCGGTTCCGGCTCCTGCGAGGAGGAGGAAGCCTGCAAAGGGAGCGAGGAAGCGGAGGGGTTTTCGTTCTTCAGGGGTGAGTGCCGGCCGTACAAATGCCCAGATTTCGTAAATGATGAACGGTAGGGCGACAGCGATTCCTGCGAAAAGACAGGTTTCGAGGCGTAGGAGAAATGCATCCTGAATGCCGCGGAACACAGGCTTAGCATCTGGTAGCTTTGCAAGAACAACGTGTGCTGGTGCAAAGAGAATGTTATAGATCACCGGGAACAGGTTGTAAGTCGCAATCATTCCGACGAGCACGTAGCCCATCATTCGAAAAATGCGGTTGCGTAGCTCAGCAAGGTGCTCGACGAGCTCCATATGCCCATCTTCGCCTTGTTCGTTCCGTTTTGAAAAGAGACCCATATCCTTCTATCTTATCGTTGCATCACCCGATTTGTTCCCCGTACCGAGTAAAAACGGCAGGGCACGTCAGGGTTGGTGGAGTGGGTCGGCGTTTGTGGATGGCAAAAAGAAAGCGCCTCCTGCGGAGCAGGAGGCGCATCGTTGTCGTATCCGCGAAGTTTACTTCTTGACGGTTTTCGTTGGTGCTGGAGCTGGCTTGTCAAGGGTCACCACAGTGAAGGACTTGAACTTAGCAGGAACCTTAGATTCCTCCTGCGTCTCGCCTTGCATCCCGAATGCGTTTCCAAAGCTGCCCATGCCGGAACCGAAGCCGGAACCGCCCATGGATGGCATATCGTCATCGCCACCCATCATTCCAGCGCCACTACCCATGCGGCCGCCGCCCATACTGCCCATCATTCCACCCATTCCACCCATCAGTCCCGCACCACCGGAAACTCCAGCGCCTGGAACCATGCTTGCGATAATGGATGCTGGTGCATCACCAGAAACTTCTACCGTTGTCTCAGTACGTACAACCTTGCCAGCCTTGAAGCCGAACCAGATCATGCGGGTCATCTTGACCTTGGCACCATCCATTTTGGCTGCTCCGCCGTAGATTGGCATCGAGACACGGCCTTCAAATGTCTGCTTGATACGCGCAGTCTGGTAGCCATCTTGCCATTCAAGCGATTCAAGGACATTGTTTGCGACCACGGTTGGAGGCGCATCAAGGGTTGCCCACTCAAGCAAGATTGGAGTCCGGGACTGCCATGGCTGACCTACACGGACACGCTGCCCGCCGAGGTCGATCACCGGAAGTGCAACGTATGCACCAGGACGATCTGCGGATGCTACACCGTATTCCAGAGTCTTACCGCTTGTTGAAAGCGTGCGGTAACGGGACTTGAAGCTGAAGACATCCTCGAGACGGGCGCTTGCGCCATTGCCTGCGGTGATTGTTCCTTCGGTGACCAGGTCACGTGTGAAGTAAGCCGACTGTGTGACGCGGTCTTCTGTTGAGCGCTCATACTTTGCGGTAACAGTCTGCACAGGGAGAGTAAACGGACCGGATGCTTGGAAGTTGCCATTGTCGCGGCCGAATGCCGCGCCACCAGCGCCACCCATCATGCCTCCGCCCATCATTCCGCCGCCGCGCATTCCTGCGCCGCCCATCATTCCGCCGCCGCGCAATCCTGCACCGCCGCCACGAGGACCGCTGGAACCCATGCCGCCACGTGGTCCACCACCGCCGCCCATCATCCCAGCGCCACCGCGTGGGCCGCTGGAGCTCATGCCGCCGCCACCCTTGCCCATGTCGCCGTCGCCGTTCACTCCGCCACCGGCAAATCCACCGCCGGCAAAACCGCCGCCGCCGGACATCCCACGACCCTGGGAAGCAAAACCATTCGACCCGGGTGTAAAGCCTGCACCCGGCGCCACCGGCTTGTTCTCGCCGAGGTACTCAACATCCGTCTTCTGGGAGTAATGCGTCTCATCCCCGACCTGGAAGCGGTAGGTCAACAGGATTCCGTCCGCAGGGACACGCAAGCCGCCCTTGTTGTCGACTTCAAGCGTCAGAGACTGACGACCGATGCGCTTGTTGTTGCCATCGAATGCGATGATCTCAACCGCATGAGGGCCATCCTCAACGCCTTCCAACAAAGAAGGGTTCTTTGGGTCAGGCGTAAGCGTCTTCGTATTCCAGAGAATCGAGACACTTGTTTCATCGTAGGCAAGGACATCTGTCGTAATCGACTTTGCTTTGCCGTTCTTCTCAAAGACAGGGGATGGCACGCCAAGACCAGCACGGAACTTCCCATCTACGGACAGGGCCAGATACTTGACATTCGTCAAGGCTGTGCGCGGAATCTGAATCCGCACTGTCTCACGTACACGGGCACCATCCTGCGGACGGGCTACCTTGAATGGCACCTGCGCCGATGCCGCCATAGGCACCGTGATTGCCAAACCCAAGACTGTCGCACCCAAAATCGTCTTGACCATCGCTTCGCTTCCTCTTTAGAACCAAGTCCGTAGACCGTACACACCTTGGTGTAGACGTCCTGCAGATATTGTAGACATCGAGGGACCGCTTCATCAGTCCCATATCCAACATTCCTTTAGAGCGAGGGAACCCTGGAAACCTTCAGTAAAAAGGCACAGAGACACTCTTCGTTCCGCATTCTACACGCTACCCGCGCAATTTCACCGTAGGTTTCTTACTTTCCTGTATGGCAAATGCACACCTTTCCGACAGAGGACACGCACCACACTGCGGTTTTCGCGCATCACACACCCGGCGCCCAAGTCGAATTAATTGCACGTGGTACGGATAGACATCGGCATCACATAGCTGGCTCTGCAATACTCCGTGTGCTTTTGCCTCATCCACCGTAGGCCCAATCAACCCCACACGTTGGCTCACCCGGTGCACATGCGTATCCACGGGAAGCACGGGACGCCCCATGCAAAACATCAGAACACACGCCGACGTCTTTGGACCCACGCCTTTAAACGACTGTAAATATGCCTGCACATCAGCGGTGGACATCGCTTCCAGAAATCCAAGATCACACCCGCCGGATGTCTCCGTCGCTGACCGAAGCACTTCCTGAATCCGCTTTGCCTTCTGCGCCGCAAGGCCGCCCCTTCGAATAGCATCGATAACGTCTTCGACAGGCGCATCCCGAACTGCCTCCCAACCACCCGGAAATGCCCGCCGCATGTCATCAAATGCCCGCTCACTGTTCACATCGTTTGTATGCTGACTCAAAATCGTCTGGATCAGGCCATCAAGCGGATCCCCATGGGAACTCCAGCTCACAGGACCAAATGCGGCATCCAATGTGGAAACCACCCAAGCGGTTGTAGGCTTTGCACGTCGAGGCATCGCTCATATAAGCATTAATCACCAACCGGAAGCAAGGTCCCTGCCTGATACCATGCCAACATGGCTGGTGGTCAAGCTGCAGGACGGGCATCCGTGCTCGTGATGGCATTCGTTCTCCTCTCCCGCGTCCTCGGCGTTGTCCGTGACATGGTCATCTCGCACCGCTTCGGACAGGACCTCATCACCGATGTCTACACCGCAGCATTTCGCATCCCCGACATCCTGCAATACCTTGTCGCCGGAGGCGCACTCGCGACCGTTTTCGTCCCTGTCTTTACGCAATACTGGACGCAGGAAAAGCGCGAGGATGCCTGGACTGTTCTACAAACTGTCATCACCGCTGTCTCAATCATTGCCATCGTTTTCATCATTGGACTCGAAATCTTCGCACGGCCACTCGCACAACTAATGAACCCGCACCTTGGTGAGCTCCGGATTGGGGAAGTGCTCCCGGCAGCCGATGTCGCGGCACGCCAGGCATGGGCATGGGATGAAGTCGCGCGCCTCTCGCGAATCTTGCTGCCGGCGCAGTGGTGTTTCTTTGTCGGCGGCCTGATGATGGGCTCGCTCAACGCTCGCCAAAAGTTCCTCGTCCCCGCCATCGGACCCGTGACCTATAACCTCGGTCAGATCCTCGCGGGATGGTTCTTTGGCGGAACAGACCTCGGCATCAGCGCGATGACCTGGGGTGCCCTGATCGGAGCCGTGGCAGGTAACTTTGTCCTCCCGGCGATGGACATTCTCCGCAGCGGTGGCTCCCTCATCCCAAAACTTGAGCTCAACCACCCCGGCGTTCGAAAAGTCGGTGCACTCCTGCTCCCGGCACTCCTCGGACTCTCCCTCAGCCAGCTTGGCTTCTGGATCACGGGCAGCTTTGTCTCCGGTGCCGGCTACCTGACCGCGCTCAAAAATGCCTACAACCTCACCCAGGCACCGATCGGAATCTTTGCGCAGGCCACCGCAATCGTGCTGCTGCCAACCTTGTCCGCGATGCTGGCAAAGGGCGATATGGCCGGCTTTGTCATCGAGCTCAACACTGGAATACGACGCATTCTGTTCTTCACCATCCCAAGCTCTGTCCTGATGGCCGTCCTCGCAGAGCCCATCATTTCCGCGCTCTACCTCGGTGAAAAGTACGGGCCGGTCCAAGTCCACGATGCGGCTGTTGCGCTGCGCTGGTACAGCATCGGGACCTTTGCCTGGTCGCTGCAATCTGTCCTCGCCCGCGGCTTTTACGCATCGCAAGACACCAAAACCCCGACAATCATCACCAGCATCATGGTCTTGCTCTTTATTGGACTCTGCTTTGTCATCCCGCCGCTTGGCCTTGGCTACGCCGGACTTGCCCTCGCACTGTCCATCGCAGGCACCATTAATATGTTTGTCTTCCTCGCGACGCTGCGGCAGCGCCACCCAACCCTTGGCGTAAGACCAATCCTCGCGGCATCCCTGCGCATCGCCCTCGCATCCGGAGTCAGCGGCGTCATCACATGGCTGATCGCCAGCCGCATCGATGTCACAGCATCAAGGCTTATCGCCATCGGAAGCGTCATCGGCATTGGCGCCGTCAGCATCGTCGTGTATTACATTGCGTGCGTCCTCTTCCGCGTTGATCTCAAGCCGGTTCAGGGGATGCTTAAACTGCGCAACCGGAAGGCACCAACCGTATGACCTCTCCCATCAATCCATTCCTGACTGGCGTTTCCACCTGGGCCCTCCACCCGCTGATTGGCCACGTGGAACCCGGTCGCCCGGGCTCACCGGATGCACTGCTCTTCCAGCCATCCCCGCGTGTCCTGAGTCTTGAAGATGCCATTTCGGCCGCAGCAGACCACGGGTACACAATGCTGGAGCTCTGTCATTTTCATATTGACAACCCAACGGATGACCGCCTAGAGCAGCTCCGCCTGCACTTGGAAGCGAAGGGTGTGCGGCTGCTGAGCCTGCTCATTGATGATGCAGACATCACCCACGAGATCGACAACGCCGCGCATATCGCGTGGATTACCACCTGGATTGACCGGGCAAGCCGCCTTGGAGCCGATACTGTGCGGGTCATCGGAGGCCATGCCGCGCCCGATACCGACAGCCGTGCACGGTGCCGCGCTGCGTTTAAGACCTTAGCGCTGGAAGCATTTGTCCGCGGCGTTCGTGTGCGGACTGAGAACTGGTTCCCACTCCTCTGCAACCCAGCCGAGCTGAATGACTGTCTCCGCGCACTCCAGGGCGCTGTCGGGTTGACATTTGATTTTGGAAACTGGGGCGGGGATGACAAGTACATTCACCTCGAGGCCATCGCGGAGCACGCCGAAGGCTGCCATGCGAAGTGTTCTTTTGATGGGGATATTCCAGATGAAGCCGATTTTGAGGCCTGTATCCGACTCCTAAAAGGGAATGGCTACTCTGGTACGTTCACGCTCGTGCATGCGCCTGGCTACGTGAGAAACAGCTCAGCTTCTACCTTCCGATCTTCGTGCACTATGCCCTCGATTCTCTTCACCTCGTCAAGAGTTTAAGTCGTCATCAAGTCTCTCGGTTGGCAGAGGAGTACAGAGATATCGAGCTGAGTCGGAGCTTGGGTCGGGCACGACCAAGTCCGCGGCAGAACCAGCAACGAGATGTGTCGATTCAGTCGGAGCTTCAACTTTGGGAGGCCATCATCAACCTCAAGCATGATCCTCGCTCCCGCAAAATGGATGAGCGGCTTGAATGTTTTGAAGATTCTGCTGCTGGGTGGCACTCTCGTGGTGAAACCACCACCCCAAACATGCCACGGTTGCCTGCCCTCTCCACTGGCTCCTCCTCAAGTAAAAAAAATCAATACACACACACACTGACTTTCATTTGCACTTGAGCATACGCGCAGTGTGGGCCAAAAACTTTGTTGCACGATTCATGGAGATTCGGACGATCTTCATTGTTCTATTAGTGACATC
>CAIYBQ010000148.1 GCA_903924445.1 uncultured Armatimonadota bacterium
CAGCCTTTGCGGATGGCATGATCAAGTTTGATGTGGTGAATGCCAAGTCGGGTAAAGCGATATCGGGTGCAGTCATCCGGATCGAGCCTGCTGCAAGTGAAATTGATGAGCTTCAGTTCAAGGCTGGTAACAACGGTGCTGTCGCGACCGGTGACCTGGTTTCGGGTGAACGTGTATTTACGGTCACGGCGATTGTCGAAGGTATGGTTTATCGGCCATTCAAGGGTAAGGTTACGGTCGTAGACAACGATACGGTAACCGTTCGCGTCGCGATGGTCGAACAAGGCTTCAAGACAGTCGAAGTCAACGACAAAGTCGTCCGGATAAACCTTGATGATCCATCGAGCCGGACGTATCGCGATAAGGCATTGCTTCACGGAACAGCACTGGGTGTTGGTAACGGACAAAGCCTCAACAAAGTTCTACGTTCCGTTCCTGGTCTTGTCTCGGACCCGCTTGGTGGAATCATTTCCCGCGGCGAGCAAAATCCTGCACAGTTTTATGTAGATGGTTTCCAGCTTCCAGCCCGTGTTGTTGGGTCCAATGGCCAATGGGTTGACCTTGCCTTTATTGAGACATTGACGGCCCGAACCGGTGGTAACGCAGCAGCGCATGGTGGTAGCAGCAGTGCGATCATTGATCTAAGCCTCACCCCTGCGATCTCACCATATGGCGCACCAGTGCGGCCTGCAGAGACCTATGTTCGTTCATCCAATGGCGAATTTGGGACATCTGAGAACCTGATAACCGTATCGAAGCAGCGCCCTCGTCTTAATGGTTCCAAGACGGATATTGGCTATGTATTTGGTGTCTCGAACCGGACGACATCGAATGCGTCGCTTGCGCCGCAAAACGGTGGCGCCGCTCCAAATGGCGGCGGTAGCTCGAACAATGCATTCGGTAAAGTGGATGTTCGCCTGAACCCAAGCACAGAAGTCTCATCGACATTCTCACTTGGTTCTGCAAGCACTGGAATCGGAAACCGAACCGGTCTTGGCGCACAGTACAATGGCACAGGCTTTGGATATGGCGGAGTTTTGGACACCTTCGCTGGTGGTGCAAGTCAGGTGGACCTCGGACTTGACGTTACGCAGCGTGACAACTCGGAGCTGTTCATTACGCAGATTCGGAAGCAGCAACGCGGCGGTGGCTCCGCTACATTTTCGGTAGGTGTGTCGAAGCAGACCCAAAGTACGACAAATGGTAATGTGCCTGTCCTTCAAGGTAGCTTGCCTGCTGAGTCATCCGTAGAGTTCCTTCCAAGCGTGTATCAGAACTACCGCTCAACGGGAGTTCAAGCTGACTTTGTTAGCCCAGCTGGAAGCCGCACAACCCGCTATGGAATCGCGTTGCAGTCGATGGGTGGTGGGGAGTCGATGTACCTGAATCCGCAGAGTGCAGCGGCGATCACGGCCCTCGGTAGCATTGGCGGGCAGCTTGCTAATCGCTTTGGACCAAATTCGAACGGACGTGTTCCTGTTATTTACGCGAACCGCAAGTCCGATTATGCTGCGGCTTATTATCAGGTCGGCAAGACCACTGGGTCGCTGCGTTGGAATGCTGGTTTGCGTGGAGAGTCCTTTGACCAGACCAACTTCTTTGCCAGTGAAACGCCAAACTTTGACCCGAATAGCCCAGATAGCTTTGGGAATCCGATTCAGCGTGGAGCGCGGACAAGCGCAAAGGTTTCGCCGCGCATTAATGCGCTCTATATTCTGCCAAAGGATGGCACTTTCAAGCTGCTTGGCCTAAGGCTGTTCGGTTACGGACTGTCCCAGCCCGGAGCAATACGGTTCTCCTATAACCAACTCTTTACTCCGGCGCTTGGTCAGGGAGCCATGGGGATTGGTCAGACCAGTCTGGATCCATTGGCGTATCCAACCAAGCCTCAGACAACGGACCAGTTTGACTTTAGTATAGAACGGCAGTTTGGTTCGCAGACCCTTAAACTTGGCTCTTATATGAAGGTCAACAATGATGCCGTTGGCTATCGCCAAATTGTTCCTGGAGCACAGGCAGTTGGGTTTACAACGACATCGCTTGGCAAGGTCCGAGCGGATGGTGTTGAGCTGACATATACGTTGAATCCACGTAATGAAGTCAATCCTGGAAATGTCTCTGCACTTTCCGGAACAACTGGGTTCGTAACCGTGTCAAACCAAAAGGTTAGCATTGATAACGCCACGACAGGCTCTTTTTCGCCTGAGTTCGATCAACGCACATCTGTTGTCGCTGGGTTTTCACAGGGACTTGGAGGCGGTACTCGTCTTGGACTTTCGTATGCTTACGGTAGCGGATTGACAGCATCGCAGTTCCAGGGTGGGAATCGTGCGTCGTTGAACGAAGCAAATGCCCGCCTGCAATTTGGGCACAAGCTGTTTGGTGTGGTGTCCATCGCTGCATCTGTTGAGAATTTGTTCAATGCAAACTCATTGGTGAGTTACGGAAGATCTTTCGCCGGAACCCGGTTCCAGCAAGGTCGCCGTGCACTTCTGACGCTGTCCGCCAAGTATTAAGGTTTTTGGAATCCTGCCCGGAACGTTGAGGTTTCCGAGCAGGGTTCTTCCATTGGGAAGGGTTTTATATGAACAATCCGCTGGTTAAGTTTTTAGTCGAAGAGTGGTTTATCGCGATCGTCTTAGTTGCGATGTCCGTAGCGACAGTAACCGTGGTGTTTGAACGCCTTGGTGCTTATAAGAAGTACGGTGAGATATCAACGAATCTTCTGGCGGATGTCTTGGATCTCCTCAAGGCTGGTCGGGATAACGAGGCAACCCGTGCGGTAAACGATGCGGATGGTCCTGTTGCAGCGGTCGCACGTGTTGTTTTGGCAAATGCACGCCGTAGCGTTGGTGAAGTTGAGCGTTTGGTTCAGGAAGCCGCTGAAGACTACTTTATGCAGCTTGAGAAAAACCTCGCAATCCTCGACACAATTACGACACTCTCACCACTGTGGGGCCTCTTCGGCACAATCGTCGGAATGATTCAGGTCTTCTTGAAGTATGCAGTTGCGAACGACGACAAGTCCAAGCAAGCGATTCTTCCCAGTGTCGGTACCGCTTTATACGCGACGGCTGGTGGTATTTTGATTGCCCTCGTGTGCTTTATTGCATACAACTACTTTGTCTCCCGTCGTAGCCGGATTATTGCTGAGACAGAACAGGCTGCAAACAAGTTGATCAATGTTCTTGAGGCTCGCGGCACGTTTGCTCGCTGAATTGGACAGAGGTTAAGCACCCATGCGTTTCCGAGCATCCCGGGAGATCAAACACACAAAAATCGAAATCATCCCGATGATCGACACGATGTTCTTTCTCCTTGTGTTCTTTATTCTTGCATCGCTGAATATCATCGACCTCAGAGGAATCAACATTGAGCTGCCTCCGTCTGCGATGCGCAAGACTCCTGTTCGGGATCCGCGGGATGTCAAGCTGGAAGTCGATATCGATGCTAACGGCAACAAGTATGTCAACAATGGCAAGAAGATTGCTGCTGGTGAATCGATTTCGAAGGTGCTACTCGCTGAAGTAGTCAAACAGTTTGGACGTCAGCCATCGGTGCAGGACTTAGCCGCGATGACTGTGATTGTTGCGCCGGATGAAACGACGTTTCACGAACATGTGATTAGTGCCATCGATGACTCTCGTACAGTGAAGATTGGCAAATTTGCTGTTCGTTGACAGGGATTAGGTAATTAAATGGCGTTTCGTCGACGACGGGAAATCAAGAAGACAAAAATCGAAATCATTCCGATGATTGACACGATGTTTTTTCTTCTTGTCTTCTTTATTCTGGCTTCGCTTAATGTGATTGACATGAAGGGAAGCCGAGTTGACCTTCCTGATAGTGTCAATCAAGATTCACAGGTACGGGCCAAGGTTACGATCACAATCACCAAGGATCAGAAAGTTTCTGTTAACCAGGGAAAGGTAATCGGCAAAGATGATTCTCTTGCGTCCGAGCTCCTTTCTGCTCTGACATCCGACTCGGCATCCGGCGCGATTACGGTCCGCCCAGAGGATGCAATCGTTGTCATCAACGCCGACAGCAAAGCACCCTATTCCATTATTCGGAAAGTTGTAGATCAGGCACGGCAGGTTCGCTTCCGTAAGTTCTCGATTGCGACAGATCCAAAGCTCGGATTTTGAACGGAGACAGGTAAGTCATGGGCATTTTCAATACACGGGAAATCCGCGCCGCTGGCGCAATCGACCACCTTATCCGTCTCCCAGAGGATGATGTCGCATCTCGCCTGAAATCGGCGATTGTTGTTGCGATTGTTGCGAATGTAGCTGTGTTTTCGATTGCTTTTTTTGCATCCATTTTGCATAAAACTGATGGGCCTCCGCCACTCCAGGTTGAGTTTTTGGAGAAGGCCTTTGATGACCTTCCCCGCGTCATGAAGCTAAAGCCTGTTGTCGAGCGACCGAAGAACATTCCCCTTGTTCGTCGCAAACCGGTCCTTTGGCCAAAGCTTAAGCCAAAGCCTCTGGAGCGGACGGTTGTTGTCAACAAGCCCAAGCCACTACCGTTGTCCAAACCTGTTGAAAAGCCGAGGCCACGCCCAAACGCGGTTGCTGAGAAGGCAAATGAAGCACCCGCAAATCCAAATGTCACGGCACCCAATCCTGCCGTCAGTACGCCACGTGAGACAAATGTAACGACTAACAGCGATACAACTGCGCGTGTAAACACCAACCGTGCCATTGCTGCCGGAGCGACTCCCGAGGGACCAGGGGTTACCGGACCAAACTTCCGACGCAACACACCACGGACGACCGGACAGCTGGCAGCATCGGACAACCGACCGAGTGTCAGCGCCGCAACGGAGCGTGATTTTTCGGCATTGCCAACAGCTGCCCCCACAGCTCCGATGAGCGCATCCCCAACCGCGAGCCGCTCTGGTGCCGGTGTCTCGATGGGAACCGTTGGGACGGCCGCAAGTCGCCGATCTACGGGTGTTGGTATCAGTGGTGATTCTGTTCGGGTGGATGCGATTTCCACACCTGCGTTTATTGGCCGTAAAGGACCTGCACTTGGATCGACGGCTATCATCACTGATCGCCCGACAACTCTCACGGCAGCGATGGAAGAAACCGGAACGGCAAACTCCGGACTTGCCACCATTCAGGGTGCCAAGGGGACCATCGCAAAATCGGTCGCCATCAGCAAAACGGTTGTCTCCGGTTCTGGAACCGGTACCGCATCTGCTGGATCGGGTGGCCGTAAGCTTGCTGTCTCAGACACGGTGGACACTGCCGTTGCTGGTGCTGCATCCTCTGGCACATCCCGGTCTCCACGTCTCGGAGATAGCGCCATCGCGATCGCTGTTGGGGCAAACAGACCCGGTGCTGCTGCTGATGGTGATGGCGGATCGGGCCCGATAGGCGGAAGCGACAACATCGGATCGCTTGCGACTGCCAGCACACGTGCATCCGGAGGTGGTTCTGGACCGGTTGGTGCTGGAAGTGGCTCTGCACGTGTTGGTGGTGGGAGCGGCGGTGGCAATGTCCGCGCAACTGCATCTACAACCGATGCAAAAATCTCAGCCAACCCAGACAAGATGACAAGCGAAAGTGAGCGCAAACCAATCGCTGTCAACACGAGTAATATCGCCAAATCACAGGGTGCAGGCGGCTCAGCCGCGACGCGTAATGAGGATGCCAGGGCAACGGTAAAACCGGATGTCGAGCTGTCGACCGATCTCAAGCGGAGACAATTCAAGGCACGTGTCCTCGTTGAAGTCGAAGTTTCCGCATCCGGTGAGAGCACAACAACGCTCATTGGCGGCTCGGGTGACAGTGAAGTTGACAAGGCTATCTTGTCGACATTGCGTCGCTGGAAATGGGTGCCAGGTTACCGGGATGGTAAAGAAGTCTCGACAAAGCAAAAGTTCGAGTACATCATTCGCATCAACTAACCGCTGATTCAAACGAAACGGCTTAAAGCAAGGCGTGCAGACTACATCAAGAGTCTGCACGCTTTTGTTTTTCTGATAAGACTTACATCCAATGGATTTTCCCTAAACTGTTACGGATGCATCAGGATGTCAGAGTCTGAATTTCCGATGCTTCGTCGCATCCTCATGATTATCATCCCGTGATTAAGGTAATGTGCTAACACGCTTTTAATAGACAAAGGAATTGTCCACACATGGCTGGTTGCCCAACGCTAACATCCACCAAGGTCCTCCGCTCGCTCGGCATCGCCGCCGTTGTTATCCCCCTTATCGGTGGACAGACCTCTCACAGCCAGCAGGTTGCGGCACCGCCTGCGATGCCGATGCCACAAACTCCGCCATCCAGTGATGCCGCACCCTTGGTATTGAAGGCAACCGTAGGCGCGGAGAAGCGGTTGCAGAGCAATGGCCAAATGGTTGCGATGGTGCAGGGCCGCACGATCACGCTTGAGTTTGATCAGATCGACAAGACGCGCATCACCAAAGTGGACAAAGATGGCAAAGTCACTGTCGAGAATACCGTCGAGTCCAGCCAGGCAAAAGTCGGTGGGCAGTCTATCCCCGATGATGCCCCAAGCAAGGACATCGATACCATCACATTCGATACTGACAATAGCCTCGTTTCCTATCAGTCATCGGATACCGATCAGGATTCCCTAAAGCGCTCCGTACGCCTGTTCAGCGCTACGCAGCCTCTTTTTGCCAATGTTCCGACAAAGGTTGGCACACAGTGGAGTAAGACGCTGAAGGCCGATGCCATCCCGGGGATGCGTGATGCCAAGGTAGACATGATGGTCATGGCCATCGAGCCAAAGCAAGGCGTTCCGTGTATCCGGCTAGGGGTTCGCTTTTTGGAGACATCCGGGCCTACGCCACTGCAATCCGAAGGCATTATGTGGATAGAGCGTAGCAGTGGAGACAAGGTTGCCGCGGAATGGAATATCCGGAATCTTCCACTTGGAGATGACACCGAGCTCGTCAGCGGCCGCGTCGTGGAGACACGTATTTCCGGTGGAATTATCGCAATACAAAATGGTGGGGCGTCGCCGGACACAAGCAAACCATCCACAAATCCAACCCTCCCCGTTCCTGCGAGTCCGCCAAAGCCGGAAGCGAAAAAAATCGATGAGCTGGTAAAGGATTACGAAAAGCTTCCAGGACTCATGACGATATACCGGAAGAAGGATGCCCTTTCTGGTCGTGAGACGATTTACCTTGAGATTCCAGATGACCAGCTGAGCAAGTGGCTGCTCCTGCAGGCTACTGCCAGTACGGGCACAAGCGGCTACGTTGAGCTCGGTGAGCCGATTGGTGATCTCGCCTTCCAGTTCCAAAAGCTACCGGATGATCGTATTGCGATAACGGTTCCGAACTGGACGCATATCGCGCCCGGCGACGCACTGACGGAGAAGAATGTGCGCGCTGTGTACCCGGATGCCATCATTCAAGCCTACCGTGTTGAGGCAAAGCAACCGGAGCGCAAGTCGCAGCTGATCGACATTTCTGAGCTCTTCAAAGGAGACCTCCTTGGCGTTTCGGCACCGTTTGCTCCGCCGCCGATTCCAGGTCTGATGGGCGGTCCACAGGGCGGCGCGATGGGGCTTGACCGCGACAAGACGTTTATGCTTAGTCTTAAGGGGCTCCCGGAAAACATTATCGCGGTTACCCAGTACCATTTCATGCGCGGCCAGAACCGCTCGGTTGTCGGTCAGTCTTTGGTTGACTCACGGAGTGCGAGCTACAAGGTGATATACAACTTGTCGGCGCTTCCGGTTGGCAATGGCTATAAGCCGCGTCTCGCCGATCCACGCATCGGGTATTTCACGAATGAGCCGTACGCCACCGCGAGCCCGATGGACTTCACTCGCGAGGACAAGGAAGACCTGACGGTTCGGTACATCCACCGCTTTGATGTTCGCAAGAAGAACCCGGATGCCAAGGTTTCCGAGCCGGTCAAGCCACTTGTCTTCTGGCTGGACAGCGGTATTCCAGTCGAGTGGCGGGATGCGATCCGGGATGGCATTTTGGAGTGGAACAAGGCATTTGTCGCTATTGGCTTGCAAAATGTTATCCAGGTTAAGCAGCTGCCAGATGTTATCCCAGCCGATGCGAAGGACATGCCGCTTGACACCGGGGATGCCCGCTTTAACATCGTTCGCTGGGTCACTGATGACGCCCTCGACAATGCACACGCAGTAGCACACGCACGTTTCAATCCACTCAATGGTCAGGTGCTGAGCGGGTCCATCAACATCACCAGCTCATTTGTCCGTATCACCCAGCTTGAGAAAATGCTGTCTGTCGATCCTGCAGCCGCATTTTCCCGTGTGG
>CAIYBQ010000149.1 GCA_903924445.1 uncultured Armatimonadota bacterium
ACAATGGGCAAAACACAGATTCTAGGGTTATCCCTCTTTGTTCTGGCTATTCCCGCTATCGCCGCGCCATTGGTTGGCGGGTACCAAAAGGCGCCGGCAGGCTTTAACACCCAGCTCACAACCGAGCGCAAAGTGGCGCTAGCCCGCGTGGATGCCGATTCGCTCAAAAGCCATGTCAGCTTTCTGGCATCCGATGCCCTTGAAGGCCGCGCAACGCCATCCAAGGGGCTGGACCTCGCCGCTGAATACATCGCATCACAGTACCGTCGCGCAGGTCTCGAGCCCGCTGGGGATGACGGCTACTTCCAAACCACGGAAGTTCGCGCAAGCCGCAATGATGCATCCATGGCAAAGGTCCGCAATGTGGTAGGCATTCTCCGCGGAACAGATCCAACGCTGAAGGCAACGGCCGTGGTTGTTTCTGGGCATTATGACCATGTTGGGATGCGGCCATCCACCACGCCTGGCGAGGATGTCATTTTCAATGGCGCAAATGATGATGCCAGCGGCACCGCGGGTGTGATTGAGCTCGCGTACGCACTCAAGGGCTACAAGCCAAAACGAAGTATTGTATTCGTCTGCTTTTACGGCGAAGAGCGCGGCTTGCTGGGCTCCCGCTACTACGGCAGCCATCCGGTAGTTCCAGCGAAGGACACGGTCGCGATGGTGAATCTCGAGCAGATTGGCCGCACGGATGACCTCGAAGGCGCGCGCGTCGCAGGAGGCAGCCTTACGGGTTATGACTTCTCCGATGTCGGGTTGATCATGACGGCAGCGGGTGCGGTAACGGGTGTCAAAGTCGATAAGCATCCACAAAATTCAGATTCCTTTTTCGGCCGTTCGGACAACCAGGCGATGGCGGATCTCGGTGTGCCGGCGCATACGCTTTGTACGGCGTTTAACTATCCCGATTACCACAAGGCTGGGGATCACTGGGACAAGCTTGACTATGCGAACATGGAAAAAGTGGTCAAAATGGTGGGTTTGACGGTGATGTCGATCGCCGATAGCGCGAAGCGCCCGCAGTGGAATGCTGCAAACACAAAGACTGCGAAGTATGTCGAGGCTGCGAAAAAGCTCGGCGGATAATAAGGTTGCTAACCTCCGCCACGCGGTTTTGCGCGGCGGGGGAGTAACATAAAACCCATGCAAGGCTTTTCTCCCGGCGATGCGTTTATGGTGGACTGGGGGCACTATCGGTTCTCGATTTGCCGCAAGACCTATGCGTGGATGCTTACGACACGGGATGCAGCGGGTGAAGCTGTCACGTGGACGCAAAACGACACACTCATCCGGCTAACGACATCCAATCCGCAGACCGGGATGAAGTCGGTTATTCCGCTGTCGGCGTGCAAACTGGTCAGCATTTCCGAGAAAATGAGCGCTGCGGGCAAGCGTCTTCTGGTCAGCCTCGATACTCCTGACAAGCTCCCGGTGGATGTCTATATCACCTGTGGCAAGGATGAGATCAGGATTACGGTTGAGTGCACGCGGAGCCGCCCGGATGCAGTCCTTGAGCAGGTGGATGTCCTCGGTGGGCTGAGTGTCGAAGAGGATGGCGAGGTCATCCTGCCATTTGATGATGGCCTGGTTGTCCCGGCAGCTGGCCCCGATGGCGATACATCCCTTATCGCTTGGGACGACATCCACAGCACTCATGCGCAGCTTTTCGGGCCATGGTTTGGCTTACTTCAAGGTGGTCAGGGTCTCCTTGTAACGGCGCTTTCGGCCTATGCAAATGTTAATGTCTCTCGTGATGCAGACCGCCTGACGGTTCATCCAAGCTTTACCCGTGACCCGGATGCCCGGCATTGTGACATCCGGATTCAGTTTCCAGAGGTTGCGAGTGCTGTCGGAATCGCCCGTAAGTACCGCGAGCTGCAAGTCACGCTTGGCGGACATCGGACACTTTCGCAAAAGCGGCGTGAGCGCCCGGATGGTGTTTCGGCAGCACTAAGCGGCGACTACGCCATCGAAACTGCGTATCATCTCACGGGGTGTGCCAGTCGCTGGGAACAGCTGGAGCAGCTTGGGGACACGATTGCCGAGAACTCCACGGCCATTCCTGGGAAGCCACATGTTGTCGCTGCGACCACAGAGTGGGTTGCACTTGGCGCGGATGTTTGGCTGCGCC
Organism: uncultured Armatimonadota bacterium; assembly: GCA_903924445.1. Taxonomy (GTDB): domain Bacteria; phylum Armatimonadota; class Armatimonadia; order Armatimonadales; family Armatimonadaceae; genus CAIRTT01. The sequence continues at coordinate 2,135 of CAIYBQ010000149.1, forward strand.
CTGCACAACAACAACTTCCTGCATTCCTTGCTGTCGGCAAGCGGATTCCACTCTGGTCTGTTATCTGGCGAGATGTCTGTGTAGGTATCGTTCCCGAGCCAGGGCGCGCTGCGGAGCTCCGGGTGCCGAGTGCGGCAAGTCCGGGGATGGTCGAAGGGGAAAGCCTCGAGAACTGCTACCGGGGATTCGCGACGGACATTTCAAGTGACAATAGTGTGAGGCTTAGCACCGATGGCAAATAACATCCGTTCACTCTGTGTCTATTGCGGGTCATCTGATGGCTACGTGGCATCTAATATCACAGCCGC
>CAIYBQ010000150.1 GCA_903924445.1 uncultured Armatimonadota bacterium
GGAATCACATCGGCATCGCATATCCGAGTCCTAACAGCATCGCCCGCATCCGCGCAGGCACTCCACGACCACTATGGAGTTGTTCCTGCGACCGACATTAATGATGCCACTACTGGCGCAGACTTCATCGTGCTTGCGGTCAAGCCGTTCGTAATGCCAGCCGTGCTGCCAAATGTCGCAGATGCCATCCCTGCGAACGCGACCATCATTTCAGTCGCTGCTGGTATCCCGATTTCGACCTACGAAGCAGCCTTTGGCTCGGAGACTCCGATCGTCCGTGCGATGCCAAACACCCCCGCTGGCATCCAAAAAGGCGCGACGGGAATCGCCTTCAACGCTGCTGTCCCGGTGGGTCAACGCGAAACCATTGTCGAACTCTTCAACGCAGTCGGCATCACCGAAGTCGTTCCTGAATCCCAAATGGATGCCGTTAATGGCCTCAGCGGCAGCGGTCCCGGGTTTGCCTTTACGCTTATCGAAGCGATGATAGATGGCGGCGTCCAGGCGGGGCTCCCGAGGCCTGTCGCACGCCGGCTGGCAGCACAAACAATGCTTGGTGCGGCGCAGCTTATCCTTGAGACGAATCATCACCCTGGGCAGCTTCGTGACATGGTCACCACTCCTGCGGGTACGACGATGGCTGGTCTCAATGTCCTTGAAAAACGTGCGGTCCGAGCGGCGATCATGGATGCCATTGTCGCAGCGAGAGACCGTTCGACGGAGCTCGGCGAGCAGTACCGCTAACCCTGTAACAGCGCTTCAACCTGCCGGGCGACCCTACACGTTGCGGCAGTCAGGTTGGATATGCGCGCATCGATGTCATCCACCGGACGCTCTGATGTGGCCTCAACATGTCTGATAACGGATTTGTAGTCTCCAAGGGTAGCGTTGATGTTCGCTTCGACCATCCCGGCGATCACAATCACAGGCACGCCTGCCGCAGCCGCGCATGCGGCGACACCGCTAATCGCCTTTCCCATCAGGGTCTGGCGGTCAAACCGGCCTTCGCTGGTGATGACTAGATCTGCATCTCTGAGGACGTTATCAACGCAGCAGGCATCCAGTACAAGGGAGATCCCGGGTTCAAAGGTGGCATTTGGGAAGACCAGTTTGATTCCAACGGGTGTCCCGCCGGCAGCTCCGGCGCCTGGGAAGCTTTCGAGTCCTGTGAGGGCTAGCCAATGCTGCATGCAGCGATCCAGTGTTGCGATGTCAGCGCTCCTCGCACCTTTTTGTGGCCCGTAGATGGCCGCGGCTCCATTTGGACCGGTTAGAGGGTTTTGGACATCGACTGCCACCCGCACGCTCTTGATATTTTCCAGCAGTGGATGAGGCGTGATTTGGAGCTGAGAGGCTGCGAGGATTCCGAGTGCCCCATCCGGTACGACGTCGCCTGTGGCATTTGTGAGCCGATAGCCAAGCGCCGCGGCGAGGCCCGCACCGCCATCGTTGCTCGATGACCCTCCAACGGTAAGGATGAGGTCGGTCGCTCCGTGCTCGATAGCCGCGAGGATTGCGATGCCCATCCCGCGCGTTGTCATTTTGCCGGGGTTACGGAGCTGTGGCGGCAGCATCGCGAGGCCGCTTGTGCGTGCGAGCTCGATGACGGCTGTTTTTCCATCCCCGAGGAGGACCCAATCGGTAGCGATGTCTGTTCCGAGCGGTCCCGGAGCGCGGAGAGGGTAGTGTTTCCCGGCTGTCGCGGTCGCAAGGATGTCCGCTGTGCCATCACCGCCATCCGCGATTGGGATGCACGTAATCACATCCGCTGGTCGGATGGAGCGCCAGGCAGCGGCGATTGTCTCCGCGACCAAGGGGGCATCCGGTCCACCTTTGTGGCTGTCTGGGGCAATCAGGATGTGCATTTGGTAGCGAGTCTACACCTGCGGCGTGACGATATGTTGAAAATTAATGTAGTTTTAGCGTGCATTTTTTCGATTAAGTATGCATCTACAGAAAACGAGGGTGGGTGCTATGACGGTTGCTGCTTGGTGGGATGCGCAGGATGGGTTGCGGAAATCGGGGATTGTGACAGGCGCGGTGGCGCTGGTCGTGCTTGGAATTATCGGTTCGACGGCGCGTGGGAGTAGTACGCCCGGGATGCATCCGGCGGAGAAGAAGGCATCAGCAAACAAGGAGAGGTTGCAGCCGCATGGAAACCTGACGGCAAAACCCGTCTCGACGCTTGCGGTTGCTGGGGTGGAGCCGACGCTCATGGTGTACGTGACGGGAGCCGTGAAGCATCCGGGGATTGTGCCACTCATGGATGGTGCCCGTATCAACGATGCGATTACGGCAGCGGGGGGCTTTCTCCCGGATGCGGAGCGTAGCAGTA
>CAIYBQ010000151.1 GCA_903924445.1 uncultured Armatimonadota bacterium
TGCCAGGCTTTATCCGAACGGTGTAGGTGGTGCGACCTTTGAAAGCGCCCTGAAGGGTGATGCTGTTTCCCCCCGGGTAGAGCTCATACTGGTCGACCTTTGGGGAAATCTCGAATTGCGCCCGGGTGATCGTCTTCGGATCGACAGGATTTGTGAACTGAAACGTCCACGGCATATCGGGGCGGCATGGCTGGTTTGTATCCCAGGTGCACTGACTTCTAGTGAGCTTGAAGGGTCCGTAGGTTGAGAAGCCGAAGTTACTTTGGTGAAGACTCGGGCGCGGGCCCTCGCCAAATGTCTGCCCAGGAGGCACTTCGACACCAACCTGCGCTCCGGTTGGCAGCGGACGGAGTGGCTTGAAATGCAGCGTGCGCTTACGATTTGCGGCATCTTTGTCGGTCGGCTCAACAACACGAATCGGAACTCTCGCCCCATCAACACTGACCCGTACAGCTCTAAGTGCCGCTGCCTGGTTGATTTCCTGGTTCCATGTGATGAACATCGTTGGGTCAAGCGGATGTCCACCGCCTTGTGGTCCTCTCGCGACGACCTGAAGGAGCGGCGTGTAGATGTGCTCGGTGACTGCCGTATCGAGGGTTTTCCCAGAAATGGACCGTGTCCCAGCGGGGATGGTCACAACGTAATCGGTCGCATTCTTGAGACGTTGTCCAGATCCAAACTCGAAAACAAGTGTCTGTGTGCCAAGCCAGCGCCATTTGCCATCCGTGGATGGCGATATCTTCGCGGGAACCTGTTCGGCCAGCTCATCCACGCTGCTCAGAGGGACCATCGGCTGGTTGAAGTTGACCGTAATCCGGTCTATCGGTCCGACTTCGCCATTTGGGGTGATACTTCGAATTGCCAGAGGGCCGGCATCAACAGCAGGCTTTTGCCCTGCTGGCGCTGGAGGGAATGTCGAAGGAACAGTCGCGCCTGGTCGCGGCGGCGGCATGCTGTTCTCAGGTGCACGGAAGGGAAGCTGATCCGTTTCGTCCTTGGGTAGCGCAGGAACACGCTTTAAGATTGCATCGGCGTCCGTATCCGAAAGCATGGTCACAGGACCGGGCTTGAGCCGTTCATTGGATGCTTTACGCCGGTCGCCATCGCGTAAACGGAAGTCGATCCCCGAATCAGCCATTTTTGTCGCTGGAGGTGCAGGTCGGCCACGCTGGAGGACACCACCAATGGTGGCGCCGCATCCAATTGCAAGAATGGCCATCCCCAAAATGAATCTATTCGAATGCTTGCTACGCTGGATCATTTCAACCGGCTCCCTGTCAAAAGCGACAAGGCTTAGATACCACAGGTTGGCGGATGCTTCAGACGCCAAGGGCGATCAGAGTCTGACAGTAATCCCTCAACCTCAACCTCAACCTCAACCTCAACCTCAACCTCAACCTCAACCTCAACCTCAAAGCATAATCAATCTGTTATCTATATTCTGTCTAGTTTAGTACTTGGTACGAATCTTGCACCGCACTTGTATGTCGTAGTGAGGAAAGCGCCGGGAACGCTGACATCACGTAGATGCGACAAGCTTCATTGAAAGAGGTGGTGGACATGCGCCGGGAACGCAGTGCAGCACCTCTTGTTCGCTTTGAGCGTGATCTCAAATCTGACAATAATGGAAACCTAAACCGCTGTATGGGAGTTGAATCCTCCGAACGGCAGATGCCGAATATTTGGAAATATCGTTAATTAGACAGCGTCTAAACTAAAAATCATTATAGTTACCATTGCCGACATTGATAATCGGCGATAACTTCAGTCGGTGATTGTCGCCATTCCTGAACAACACTCTCGCAGCAAGAACAGATTCATAGTCATGCAACAGAAATCAGCCTTTACCCTCATCGAACTACTGGTCGTCATTGCCATCATCGCAATCCTTGCTGCGATTCTTTTCCCTGTCTTTGCAACAGCACGTGAGAAGGCTCGGCAGGCACAGAGCCTGAGCTACGTTAAGCAGGTCGGGATGGCGGTCGCGATGTACGTTCAGGACTGGGAAACCTACCCACTGTCCAGCTCGCCAAGTAGCCAACAGCCGCGGACACGCTGGCCGGATGGTCTCCTCCCCTACACCAAAAACACTACGATATTCCGCGCTCCAGGGGCGCTTCCAGACACGTTCTTGAAGCCATTCGCAACCGTACCGACAGCCCTCTATGGCGGCTATGGCTACAACTACCAATACCTCGGGAACAGCCGCTTTCCATTCGCGGCCACCGATGCCGATATCACCGCCCCAGCCGAAACCATCGCGATCGCAGACACGCTTGGCTGCAGCTACGACCGCAAAGTTTTAAACGTCGGAAACTACGTCATCGATCCACCGCTACCAAGCAACCGTGGCTCCCGTCCGCAATCACCAGCCGATGGTTTTTACGGAGCGCCGGGTACTTCCGAATGTTCAGGAGCGGCAGGGTGTCGTGCTCTCCCAGCGGAACGACATTCGAAAATGGTTACCGTTGGCTTCGCCGATGGCCACGCCAAAGCAATGCGCCTTACCACCTTGGATGACTTCAATCGTGATGGCATTGCAGACAACGGCTGGTGGAACGGTCACGGGGACCCGACTAAGCGCTAACAAACTCCGAGCGGATGCCCAGTGCTCCATTAATGCAGGCGGCGGATTTACAGCAGATAATGCAGCACCAATCCACGTTTGGAGCATCCACGCATGATCCTCTCCCGTAAGTCGCTTATCTCTGCCGCAATTCTGCTCGCCGCCGCCGCGCCGACGGTAGCATCTCCAAGTACCAAAACCACCTCCGCGCAAAAGCAGAAAACAGAGCGTGTCATCGTCCTGATGCTGGATGGCCTGCGCTGGCAGGAAGTCTTCAGCGGCGCCGATAGCACCCTGATGAATAAGGAAAATGGCTCGGTCAAGGACATCGATGCCCTCAAAAAGAAGTTCTGGCGCGACACACCTGAGGCCCGCCGCGAGACCCTGATGCCTTTCTTTTGGCAGGTCATCTCCCGCGAAGGACAGCTCCACGGTAACAAAACATTAGGCTCCAGCGTCACCGTCACCAACAAACTCAACTTCTCCTACCCTGGCTACAACGAAACCCTCACGGGGTATGTTGACCCAAAGGTGAACTCAAACGACAAAATTCCAAATGCGAACAAAACCGTTTTTGAATGGCTGAACACGCTCCCACAGTTCAATGGAAGCGTCGCGGCATTTGGCGCATGGGATGTCTTTCCAAGCATCTTCAATGTCGAACGCTGCGGCTTTCCAGTCAATGCAGGCTACCAACCGTTTACACTGCTCCCGGGTAACCCGGTCATCGATGCGATGAATGCCCTAAAACGGGACATGCCACGCCGCTGGGGCGGCGAGCCATATGATGCCATCACCTTCCAGACCGCGATGGAATACCTCAAAGTAAAGAAGCCAAAGGTCTTCTTTCTGAGTCTTGGCGAAACGGATGAATGGGCGCACGAAGGCGAGTACGACCGCTATCTCGAATCCGCCCAGATGTCCGACAGGCTGTTTGGCGAGCTCTGGTCCACGGTTCAGAAGATGCCTGAGTATCGCGGCAAAACAACGCTGATCATCGCGACCGACCACGGACGCGGCGGCGCCCCACGCGGATGGGAAAGCCATGGAGCGACCATCGCTGGTGCGGAGGACATCTGGCTGGCCGTCCTCGGCCCTGACACGCCAGCACTTGGAGAAATCAAATCATCCAAGCTGACACAAAGCCAAATCGCAGCGACCATCGCCAAAGCTCTTGGCAAGAACTACAGCCAGGTTCAACCCCGCGCCGCAGTCCCTGCCCCGGTTTTCAATCGCTAATCGCTAATCTTCATCCTCAACGAGAATCACACCGTGTGCCGGTGGCAACCCCGCCGCCACACGGTAGTGATCCGCAAGTGCCTGAACCGTCGTAAATCGGTCGCTCGGATCCGCCTGGGTTGCGTGGTCGATTACGTCATCGACATCCTCGACGCCATCCGGGAGGAGAATACTTATCAGCTTTCCGATATTGAACACATTCGTTCGCTGATCCAACCAAGCGCCCTGCACAAACTCCTCGGGTGCCATCAAGCGATTGGACCCGTAATTTTGCTCTGCCTCGAGCTTAAAGCCATCCCCGCGCCGCGATAGGTCCCAGTCAAAACACCAGACTTTGACATTTTCAAAATCAAGCAGGATGTTGCCAAGGTAGGCATCCACCAAAATGAAACCAAGCTCGACGACTGCCGCGTAGGCATCCACGATGTCTCCGACCAGCTTTGCGCGTACCGCAAGTGAAATGGTCAGAAAGGCTTCGAGGACATCCGGGTTACTCAGCGGAAATCCAGCAACCTTGGGATAGACGACGATAAGGCCATCGGATGCCGACAGCATCATCAGCGTAGGAACAATGCTTGTATGCGCCTGGCTACTCGCGATTTCTGTCTCGACGGCCGCACGCTCATGTTCATTGCTTGGGTAGACCGTGATGACCATCGCATCCGTGTGGAACATCAGCTTCGTCTCATCCGCGTGCTCAAGCGGCTGCGCATGCGGCAGGCTTCCCATAATCCAGCTCTCGGCTGTCACTCCAGACATTACACTATCCAATCCGATGCTGGCATCCAACATCAACCCACTAAATGTTTTCTTATACGGCCCCGTTGATGCGTACCAAGTGAGTCCGCGTCCGCATGATCAGGCTTGTCCCGATGCTTGCGACGCTTGCGCGTGGACCGACATCGAGGAAGTTCTCTGCCACCTTTTCAAACGTCCGACCGGGCTTAACCACCGTCGTTTTGCCATTGTCGGCAAACAGATAGAGTAACCCACCAACAAGCAGCGGACTCGCATAATACCTGCCACCAAGGCGCTCACTCCAGAGGTCCTGACCCGTTTTGCCATCCAAACAACGTAGAAAATCACTGTCCGCCGGTATAAATAGGAGGCCATCTGTTGCGAGAGGCGAGCACAGCGGCCCAACACCGCGGCGGTGCTGCCACGCGATATCGGAATCGGTGAGCGGACCCGGCTTATCGAACGGAAGCGCAAAAATCTCCGGTTGATCAAACCCTGAGTTCACATAGAGCATCCCGTTCCCAACCACAGGCCGCGCGGCATTCGAGTAGCCGCCATGCCGAACTTTCCAAAGCTCGCGTCCTGTCTTTGGGTCGTAGGCAATAAATGCGCGTGCCCCGACGGTGATCAGCTCATCCTGGCCGCTTCGCTTCACAACGATAGGCGTTGAGTAAGCTTTGCGCATGTCTGGGATGACTTCATTGGATTTGCCAAGATTCCAGTCGATGCTCCGTGCGGTTTTCCAAACAGTTGTGCCGGAGCGGACATCAAGTGCGGCGACAAACTGCGTATCGATGCCATCGTAGGTACAAATCAGCAGATTCCCGTAGATAACCGGACTCGAGCCAGGCCCGCGGTAGTGTTGGCAGTTGAGGTCGCGACGAGTCCAGAGGACTTTGCCAGATTTTGCATCGAGCGCTGCTGTCCCGTATGTCCCAAAGTGTAAAAACACCCGCCCACTGGAGGACACAACGCTTGGGGATGCATACGTATTGCCATCGGTGCCGAGCGGTTCAGGTGATGTATTGGTGAACAGCTTGATGTTATGGATGATTTTGCCGGTGTTGATGTCCACCGCGATCGCCCATTGCTCTGCGCCCTTTGGGTCGGCATGCGTCATCCAGGCGAGGTTATTGGTGATCGCCGGGCTGGAAAATCCCTCGTTTGGTAATGCCGTTTTCCAGGCCAGACCTTTGAGCTCAGACCATTTTACGGGTGCCGTTTTTGCCGATGAATGTCCACACATTTGAGGCCCACGGTAGTCCGGCCACGGATCATTCGAGAATGAAATCACAGGAGACGCTTGCTTCGTTGCACTTCCCTGCATCATGGTTTAAAA
>CAIYBQ010000152.1 GCA_903924445.1 uncultured Armatimonadota bacterium
ACAGGTGCTCTTCTCATCGTGGATGAAGTCTTTACGGGCTTTTGGCGTACAGGTGAAGTGTTTGCTCATCGGCATCATGGAGTCACTCCGGACATCATCGCCTGTGGGAAGATTCTTGGCGGTGGGATGCCAATCTCGGCGTGTATTGGCAGCGGGGATGCGATGTCAGGCTGGCCAGTTTCAACTGGTGAGTCCATACATACATCGACATTTCTCGGGCATCTTGGTGGCTGTGCTGCGGCATCTGCGACGCTGAAGGCGCTGGATGCTATGAACGCCAGGACTACGGTCACCCGACTAGGAATGTATCTTAGAAACCATTTGGATGTTCTAGCGATAAAGCATGCTGGCAAAATAATCGACATCCGTGGCAAGGGGTTGATGCTTGGCATCCAGATGGACGCTCCCAGTGCGGCAGTCACCCTCAGTGATGCGCTGTTACAGCTGGGAGTTATCACATTGCCGGCGGGTAATGGGGATGTTCTGGAGCTCACACCACCATTTATTGTTCAGGAAGCCCAACTCGACTTTGTCGTAACGGCCATCGACCAGACGCTAACCGCATAAGCCCTGCTTCTGATATCGTAGGCATCATGCAAGGTTCACAAAATCCGGCGATAGACCAAGCTTCGATACGGGCATTGACGCAAATGGCGGATGCCTATAAGGCATTGAAGTCTTTCCGATGCCAGCTTATGACGCGGGCGACGCTTGCTGATAAAGAAGAGGTTTCAACGGGAACCGTCGTCATTCAGCGCCCCGGAAGCATTGCGATCAAAACCGAATCAGACCGGGCAGTGACCATCGCTGTGAACCACGGGACCGAGCGGATGACGCGAACGGCTGGCGCAACCCGGCGGATGCGTGGAGAGCCGTCGGCAAAGGGTTTGAAGGCTGGACTGGATGCATCACGGGCATTTGTAACCCCCATCTTCCCACTTTTAATGACGACCCCTGATGCCGCGGGCAAACTCATTCCCGGCACATTGCTTCGCGCTGGTCAAGGTACACCAACATCGCTTGATGGTGTCCGCTGTGATGTTTATGCATTTGAAGCGCGCAGTCCATACGGTGTAGCAAGGTTTGTCTTGACCATCGGTCAGCGTGATCGGCTGCTGCGCAAGCTCGACCTGTCCACGCCAGGGCCTGGCGGACAGTTATCGCTGAGTGAAACGTTCAGCAAACTCCGCATCGATGAACCAATTGCCGCAGCCGAGTTCACTGCTGCTCTGCAGGGAAAGTAGACAACCTCTGCGCTCAACCGATCGTGTCTTGACAATTCTTGCAGCCGCTTTCCGGCGTCGCAAGGGCTACCATGTTGACATCACGTTTCAGTTCACACAGCCTGGCGTCCCCGACTTTGAGGTAAGTGGAAAATTGGATGTCGTCTTTCCCGGGAGCCTACTGTTTACAACGGCATCGAAAGAGGGCTTGGTCACAGCTGCCACGACGGATGCAAAGGGCTTTACCCGACTGAACTTCCCCAAAAGTGAAGCGATGGTCACACCCATGCGTCCATCAAGGTCACGGGTTTCGCGCTGCCTTGCTGCGACATCGATGTTTGACGATGGCTTGTCCGATATCCTCGCAGGGTTGATGCCATATGGAGGTGATATCTCCCTGGTCCGGGATGCAGGAACAGCCGTCATTAATGAACTTCCATGCATTGGCTATATTGTTGATGTCGGCAAGAAAACAGCAATCCCATCATCGGTGACTGTGTACATTGGTAAATCTGATCAGCAGCTCTACCGCTTTATCTCAGATCATCCCACCGTCAAAGGCGCCCAGCGTACGGTCACCTTCGGTGTAG
>CAIYBQ010000153.1 GCA_903924445.1 uncultured Armatimonadota bacterium
CGTTATAGCGTACTGTCCCCTGTTGGACTCCTTCCTATTGCGTTTGCAGGTGTCGATATTCACGCGTTAGTTCGTGGTGCAGCTGACATGTATGCCTTGAGCGAAACAGGAGATATCTCAAGCAACCCAGTCCTTTGGTACGTTGCAACCCGAAATCTCTTGATGCAAAAAGGCATCAATATCGAAGTACTTGCATCCTTTGAACCACGTCTTCACTATCTCTTGGAATGGTGGAAGCAGCTGTTTGGCGAGAGCGAAGGTAAGAACGGCATCGGTCTCTTCCCTGCAAGCGTGGAATATACGACGGACCTGCACAGCATGGGACAGTACATGCAGGATGGTCGCCGTATTGTGATGGAAACCTTCCTGCGTGTCGAATCTGGTGAGCCAACTTTATTGGTACCAGATGGTAATCCAATCGATGAACTTGCTTATCTTGTGGGACGCGGACTGACGGATGTCAATGAGGCTGCATGGAAAGCCACCGCAGCTGCACATGCAAATGGTGGTGTTCCAAATTTAACCCTGAATATTCCTAAGCTGGATGCCTATCATCTAGGTGGATTAATTTACTTTTTTGAACGTGCATGTGGCATCTCAGGTTACCTGATGGGTGTGAACCCATTCGACCAGCCTGGAGTGGAAGACTATAAACGAGGGATGTTCAGCTTGTTAGGCAAGCCGGGAGCATCTCAAAGTGATGATAGTCGACCGGAGGCCACGCATATTCAGTTTGGATAACCTGTGAACCTGTCGCTTCAAATTCTGTCGGGAATTGCATACTTTTTCGCTGCTGCAGTGGCCGCTTACCTCTACCATCGTGAGGAAGAGTTTTCAAAACGCAGTCAGCTAGGAAAGGTCTATCTCACAATCACTCTAGTGCTTTGTGTGTTGGCATTTATGCACCTGATGAACCTTGGTGGCGACGTTGCAGATAATGTCCGAATGGTCGCGAAACAGGGTGGCTGGTACGGTGATCGACGCCCAATGCAAGCAAAGCTTGTTCTGTTTGTTACGGGAATCAGCACAATCGGTCTTGTGGGCCTGCTGGTCAAGTTCAAAAAAGTGATAAAGCCAGTACTTCCTATTGTCTTGGCACTGTCAACCTGTCTGACGTTTACACTGATCAAAACCATTAGTCTGCATCAGATTGATGGCCTACTCGCACTCCATGTCGGTCCAGCGCGACTCGGAGCCTGGATTCATTTTGTTCTCTATGTCTCTGTCGTGCTATCACTCTTGACGAAGCTAAAAGCGGGACATACAAAGCAGGCGTTTCGACTGGCTCGCTAGCCACTAGGAACAGCTGAGACTCTCAAGACCATACCGGATTGACTTTCCAAATCCGCAATTGCTTGTTCCACGATGGAGCTCAGTGCAGTGATATGCGAACCGCTTCGTGTTTTGTAAATGGTAGTCCCGATGACCAACGTTACAAACAAGTAGAGAAAGCGATCGCTTCCCGTTGCGTAACTACACACGGTGTCATGATATTGAGCTTGCAGTTGCGCTTTGAAGAACCGCTCCACGGTAATCTCCCGGCGTGTTTCAACCACATTCAGGACACCAAAAATATAGGTTCCTAGGTCAACATCGGATGCTTTCGTGTAGACCAAAACCGATCCTTGACCACAGATCGGAAGCATATCTTCTGCCTCAACTGGTGTCTGCCCCAGCCTTTGCCCGCTCATCCGGGATGCGGCATGCATCGGCATAATCGTCGAATGCGTTCCCGATTGACGTTGTTTCTTGACATCATCAAAAGCATCAATCAGACTTGAATCGACATCAACCGAAACAGCCGGATCCGTAACGCGAAGGACCGCAGCTAATGATGGATGCCAAACCGTAATAGATGCACCATCGCCAATAATCGATTGGCGCGGGTCCGCTCTCTCACAAACTGCCGCGACAACAACTCCCGGAGCATCTGTGGTTGGAAGGAAACTCCCATCCACAACGACAATGTCTACGTCCTTAAGTGCATCCGGGATCAGACTGGATGCTGCGAACCCAATAAGCGATGTGGTCACAGGAATCAGTTGGATGTCCATGCCTGCATTGTCATGTAACAGCTGTTCTTTGACCCACTCGGCAATCCATCGGCCATGCGTACTGTCTGCATAGCCGAGTCGGATGATATCAATCATTGAGTGGCCGCCTGTTCCACTTTGCCTTCAACATCGCCTGGCGGCTTGTATGTTGAACCTCAACACCCACGATATACGATGCGGATATCTGTGACGTTGGTTCAAGCGGATGAGCGGTAAAGATGTTGATGGTAGCTTGCTTACCCTTAGTAACGGATCCAAGCTGATCGAAGACACCAAGGATTTTGGCTGGTGCGGAGGTGATCGACTCCAATGCCTGACTTGGCGTTAGGCCGTAGGCCGTCGCCATGCCAGCCGCTAGCGGTAGCCAGCGCGTGTTGTCACTCAACCCACTGGATGTCAATGCAAAAGGAATACCCTTAGCAGCAAACTTTGCTGGGTATGCGTATTGATCATCGAAAGCATGATCCTCACTGCGCGGCAGGTTTACCGTCCATGGAAGTAGCGCACCTGCACCACTTGCCTTTATCTGGCTAAGAACCCGATCTGCTCCACGGCAGCCAACAAGGATTGGATGGATGTTGTGCTTGGTGGCAAATGCCAGCGCATCCAGAATCTCTCGCTCACTGTCCACATTGATTAGCAAGGGTATCTGACGCTCCAAGATGGGTTGGAACGCATCAAAGCGTAGATCACGTGGGAGAGCTGCGTTGACGCTACGTGATTCATAGTAGCGATGCGCTTCGGCGATAAAGCCATCCAAACCAGCAACCTTGACACCTAAGTCAGGTTGCGGAACGACGTCAGCCTCTGTCGTGTCACTGCCGGATGTAAGGTCATGGTTGTGTCCGTGGCCCTCAAACGAAGCAGTGCGTGCGCCGAACTGGAGCGTAACTCCTGATTGCCGCTTGACTGCAAACTGCTCCCATGTCCAGCCATCGAGGTTTACCAGGCTTGATGAGCCGGATAGACTTCCACCCACCGGTACGATGTTAGCGAGGAGGACTCCACCTTCACGGGCAACCGCTACGGTCTCGGCATCCACATTGACGGTTCGACCAACGTAGAGCTCGGGTGAGTATGTCGCGAATTCAGAATAGTCCTGGGTTTCCCGTCGCGATCCGATTTCATTCACACCTACGGTAGAAATGGCATCGAAGAATCCCGGAGCGATGTGCTTGCCGGTGACATCCACCTTGCGGTATCCCGCTGGTACGGAAACAGCATCGGCCTTGCCAACGGCTTCAATGACACCAACTTCGTTTATCAATACCGTGGCATTGCTGATGGATTGTCCGATGCCATCATGGACCGTTCCACCAACGAGTGCAATCCGCTGCGCGCGTGCCTTTGTCTGAAGCTGAGCAGGTTGCTTTATCAGCACAGGGCAGGCTTTGACCACATCGGTAATCGGTGGCTTTGCCGAAACATTGAACTGCTTGCGAAGCGCTTCTTCTTCTTTGGCTAGCAGTACGCGTTCCTGAATGTCAGCAACACGATCAAAGAGAAGCTTGCCATCGACCCACGTCTTCATGGCAACAGCATCCACGGCAAGCGGATCCTTGGACCACAGTACAACATCCGCATCCTTGCCAATCTTTATTGACCCTGTCTTGTTATCAATTCTCAGCTGCTTCGCTGGGTTGATGGTTACAAGGTTCAAGGCATCCGATGGAGACAGTCCCCCATCTCTAACTGACTTGGCTGCTTCGAGGTTCATCCGGCGGGCAAGCTCGCTGGAGTCCGAGTTCAAGGATGAGACCACTCCCCGTTGATGCATCATCGCTGCATTGGAAGGAATGGCATCAAAGGCCTCGAGTTTGTAACCCCACCAGTCGGAGAATGTGGACCCTCCAGCACCGTGTGCTGCCATTTCATTTGCAACTTTGTAGCCTTCAAGGACGTGTTGGAATGTCGCAATCTTAAACTTGAAGTCATCAGCGATCCGAATCATCGCCAGGATTTCATCAGCCTTATATGAGTGGCAGTGCACAAGGCGCTTGCCTTCCAGAATTTCAGCGATGGCTTCAAGCTGATAATCCGTTGCGACGGCTGGTCCGTTTCCACTCTTTGCCAGCTTCTGGGCCTGACGATAATCATGTGCGCGTTGAAAACCGCTGCGTATGACGCGCTCAACACCCATTCGGGTTGCAGGATAGCGACCTTGTCGACTGCCGTTTGAGCGTGTCGGATTTTCCCCGAGGGCAAACTTGATCCCCTGAGGTGCACTTTCAATCAGCAGAGCGGATGCTCCTGAACCCCATCGCCACTTCACAACTGCGTTCTGTCCACCGATAGCATTGGCCGAACCATGAAGGATGTTCGCAGCGGTGGTTCCACCAGCTAGCTGACGGTAGATGTTAATGTCATCCGGGTCCAGAACATCCTCAATCCTGCACTCAGCAGTGATGATGTTTGTCCCCTCGTTCACCCCGCCAACCACAGCAGTGTGCGAGTGGCAATCAATGATTCCCGGGGTTACATGAAGACCAGTGCCATCGATGACCTTGGCATTGCGAGGCGCGGAAAGCTTACGACCAACTGCTGCAATTTTGCCATTGGAGAACAGAATGTCGGACTCTGTTATGTTGCCCGCGGCTTCTGATGTCCAAATCGTCGCATTTTTGATGAGAACGGCATCTGATTGGGGCAAGTTTGATCCGACGGGTTTATCAAAGGCAGAAAGGACGAATTTGATGGCTGGTATACCGTTACCAGGTGTCCCCGGTCGTCCGGCATTGTCCGCTTGGCTGTCTGAGATAGTGCCATCTACAAATGTCAGTGTGGTCGATGCCTCTGCAACGAGCGGATCTGCGGTCCAGCAGGAAATATTGGCACGTTCGCCGACCTTGATATCGCTGCCCAGATCGAACCATGCCGCTGGATTACGATGTATGGCCTTGCGTGCACCTTCCAAGGAAAGGCCATTCGGGATGCACCGTCTGATGTTCGCATAGAAGCGGTCAGGGGCTGCGGTCGCAAGAACAAAGTCAACGCCCGATTTCTCTAGTTTGCCGGGAGTCTGGAAAGCATGAACGATACGGCGGAGCGGAGACAAGGTAGCACTGTCGATGCCTGGTGCTGTATCGACCATGTCTACATTAAAAATAACTTCTGCCTTGCGCTTTGCAATGGCATTGATGGAGCGGTTTAGAGGTCCCGTTACATCGAGGATCAGTGGGATTTCCGAGTCGACAACCCGCAAAAGTCCCTCTACTTCTGCATCAGATGAAACGCGCACGATGAGTGGAAGCTTTCGGTCCGTAACGCGGGTAAGGGTAGCTATGCTCCCGCTGATTTGGCGCGTCCCTGATTTCGCTTCGCGCGCATCGGTGAGCGACTGGCGTAAAAGTGCCAGATGCCCCATTCTCGAGCCGGGATAACCACCTTGGCCATCGGATGCGAGACTAGCAACGACTGCGGTAACGGGCTGGATAATCCGCGATGCCGGAGTCGCTGCCTTGCTTGCTAGCGATACAAGTGCACTTTGACCTGAGATGCACCCTGCTCCTGGAAGGATTTGAGCAAAAGCAAATCCGTTTCGCCGATAATGCGTCGCCGTGTCATCTGGAAGATAGTTATCAGCGGCTCGGAAGTCAGCACGCAGTGTACTGAGGGGATGTCGGCTGCCGCGCGCATCAGCAGGCCCTGGTGGAGTCAGGCCAAAACGGGAGGCTGCATTGACTGATCCAGCCTGAATCGTCCACTTAGTGGCATCGATGACTCTAAAACCAGGCGCGACGCGAAGATTGGCGCCAATAGCTGCGACGATGCCATCTTTTATTGCGATGTCAGTGCTTGGGCGCGTTTTGCCGGTGGAATCGAGGAGAGTACCGCCCTTTAGAAGGTACCACTTTGGTGCTCCTGGATCGGCTCCCTGCGCAAGCACA
>CAIYBQ010000154.1 GCA_903924445.1 uncultured Armatimonadota bacterium
CGATCGTTACGCGGCTCCGGATGATGTTTTGCGCACAATTCTGTTCCTGATGCTGGCGAGGGCTCAGGATGGCCACTTGCAGCTGGGATCATCCCCGGATGCCATCCAGTCGGTCAAAGGTCAGCTGCGGGAGTGGAGTGTACAAATCAAGTTGGCCGAGCTGCTAAACGATGAACATACTGAGGCCATCTGCGAGTGGTTGGATGATCTTGCTAACGTTTGGCCAGCTCCAATGGACCATCCGTTTCCAAGTAACCTAATCGTTACGACTGCTACCGGCCTCCAGCTGAGACGTTTTAACAGCATCGAAACCGACTTGGAAGCCGCCATCACGGAACGCCTTGAGGGTGATGCGGTTACCGACAAAGCTGCCTGGGATGCCGCTGTTGCAGAAGCGGTACAGTCCATGGCGACACGTAACGATATCCACCTCGCGGTTGAACAGCAGGCAGCCGTCGCCGCAGCATCACGGAAGTTGCTCATCATTACTGGTGGCCCAGGCACAGGAAAGACCACCGTCATCGCAAGCATCCTCGATGCTTGGAAGCGCTTTTCAAGCAAGTGTGGAACGGATGTCCGTATCGCGCTTGCCGCTCCGACAGCGCGTGCAGCAACCCGGATCACGGCCGCGCTAAGCCGTCAAAAAGTCGATGCCGTAGCTGCGATGACGGTTCACCGTCTTCTCGGAAGCCGGCCAGACCAGCACAATGCGTATTACTACAATCAGCGAAATCCGCTTGAGGTGGATGTGTTGATTGTGGATGAAGTCTCGATGTTGGATGCCAGCCTCATGGATGCGCTGTTGCAGGCCATGCCAACGGATGCATGCCTTATCCTCGTTGGGGATCCAAACCAGCTTCCAAGTGTTGAGGCGGGCAGTGTGCTTCAGGACCTGATGGCACTCCAGTCTGATCTAGGTGAGCGGAGTCCAATCATCACGCTTAAGCGAAATCAACGGGCAACATCCGAGCTCTCAGCCATCGCAGATGCAATCCTTGATGGGGATTCCACCACTGCGCAGGAGCTGCTTGGAGACCAGCTACGCAATGATGTTGCTCCACATGGAGGACTACGTCAGCCAGAGAAGATGCTTGAGCGCTTCGCTAAGTTCCGTCCGCTGATGGCAGCTCCGATGCGTTTCAATAGCACGCATGCGCTCCTCGAATCCTCCGATGCGCTGCTTCGTGAGCTAAGTGCGTGGCAGATTATCTGTCCGCTCCGGCGACAGGTAACTGTGATCAATCAACAGTTTGATGGCATGAAGCACCCCGATGGCATCACGCCGATCATCGTCACGCGAAACAACTACGCCCTCGACCTCATGAATGGTGAGATCGGATTTAGCGCGTGGGTTGGGGATGAGCTCTACGCAGCATTTGAACCCTTGCTGACGACCACAAAGGATGGGACGTTGGTTGTCGGTCCAACACGCTTGTTGCCCTACGCATCCCTCACAGATATCGAAAATGCATACGCCATCACGGTACACAAGTCCCAGGGTAGCGAGTGGGGAACCGTTGATGTCGTGTTGCCAACCGAGCCGCACCGGCTCTGTACCCGGGAGCTGATTTACACGGCAGTGACCCGTGCACGGAAAAATGTCGAAGTTTTAGGCAGCAAGACCGTGTTCACCAGTGCACTGGGGATGCGAATCTTCCGCGACTCAAATCTCGGCAATCGCCTCACAAATGCTGTTCGGAAACTTGCAAAGTGAACGATGCGGTCCTCGACCTGCAGGTTGTCAAGCAGCCACTCAGAGCGCTTATGTACGAAAAGCTCATCTGGACACACCTGTTTGGCATCCATACCAAATGTGACTGGGCCGCTGGAGGTACTGCCATCGGAGTGATTACCAAGCACAGAAATGGCAATCGCCTCACAAATGCTGTTCGGAAACTTGCAAAGTGAACGATGCGGTCCTCGACCTGCAGGTTGTCAAGCAGCCCCTACGGGCGTTGATGTATGAAAAGCTGGTCTGGCAGCACCTCTTTGGTATCGGTATTGATTTTCGGTGTGCGCCTGAAGCCACGGGTTTCCGGGTTTTTACCTATCACAAGAATGGAAACATCCGAACCATCCTTGGAGTGATTGGATTCCTGATGATTGTCGAAGGCATTGCCATCGACTTCTTCGTTGCGACCAAATCCACAAAGGCTGCGGTTATCCTTGGGCTGCTTCATCTAGCGATGCTTCTCTACTCTTTTGTGTTGATAAAAGCATCCAGGCAAAGACCAATATGCGTGTCAGACGATGGCATTCTTGTGAGGACATCGCTGCTGTATTGCTGCTGGATACCAAGGTCTACCCTGAAATCCGTGCGTGTTCTCGACAAGGAAGTTGAGCGTATCAACGTGCCAACTGTCCTCTGGTGCGCGCTCGGTGATCAGCCCAATGTGATGATTGAGCTGACCGATGCACAAGCCGCTGTGCTTCCATTTGGCATCATTCGCAGACCAAGCACCCTCTATGTTTACATTGACATGCCAGCGGAATTCGTCGAGCTGATTCGGAAACGACAGGCAACCCCATGAAACTCATCGGAAAATTCTTCAAATACACTGGCATTTCGTGTTCATTACGCAACTTGTAGCATTCACCACTGTTAATTTCTCGTAGAATCCCAGTGAATATGCCTGAAGCGACATCCTCTAAATCATCCAGCAGCCGGTCACACCGAAGCAGCCGTCATCACCAACGGTCCTCTGTCATCGAAAAGTACCTCGCTGGTGTCCTCCTCTTAGTCGTTCTGCTTGCATCCGGCCTTGCCGAAATGCCGTGGATTCCAAACCCTTGGCCGGTTCGGATCTTACAGGGAACCCTTCTTGGCGCATTGTTTATCGTCATCGCAGTCGCTACCTTTCAGGAACGCTTTCAGACGATGTTGTTACGTGGACCAACACCCTGGATGCTGGCCCTAACGGCTTGGCACTTTTACGGCATCCTCAATGCACCTGATTCCAAATGGGCTCTTGCGCGCTGTCTCCTGATTCTCATCGGACTCTCCGTTTACATCATCGCCGGATTTGGCCTGAAGTCAGACACCATCCGGTGGGTAGCCACCGCTGCCATCGGAATCGGCGTTGCACAATCCCTCCTTGGTTTTGCACAGTTCGGTCAGGACCAATCCGCATCCCGTGGAGCCATTTTTGCATCCTTTGGTAACCACGAATCGCTTGGCTCCTTCCTGTTGATTCTCATCCCACCTGCAATCGCCCTTGCGCTCCAGCCACGCCTCGAGTTCAAAACCCGCCTTTACTCGCAGGCCGCTGCCGTCGTCCTTGTCGGAGCCCTGCTGATTGCCCGGACACGTTCCGCGTGGATTGGTCTAGTCGCAGGCGCCATCATGATGGCAGTCCTCGCGGCAAAAGAAGGTCATATTCGCATCGATCGTAATCGAAAGCACGACCTCGTCGGACCCGCTGCTGTTGTTGCCGCAGGCTTGATCGTCTTTGTGATCATCGGCGAGCTGATGCCCCTCTTGGGCGAACGAGCATCAACCTTTCAGTTTCTAAAAGATGACACATCGTTTATCGACCGCTTAAACCAATGGCGCGGCGCTGTTCTTGCCACCGCAGAGCGTCCCTTTACCGGATGGGGCACGGGCTCATGGCCAATCATCCAGAGCTGGTGGACACACACCGCAGATGAGCCATTTACCGTCACACGTGTCGGAACCGGTCATTCCAATCTAGCGCATAACGTCTGGGTACAAACGGCGGCCGAGCTTGGGGTTACGGGACTCGCGTTGTATGCGGGTTTGTTCATCTCCCTGATGCACTCTGTCATCCAGCGTCTGCCGGAAATGAGTGAGCGAAACCACCATCACCGTAAAGCGCTCGCGATGGGAGCCGTCTGTGCAGTGTTTGCATCCATCGTGGATGGTCTTGGCAGCCCGGCACACGTCTTTCCCGGTGTGTTGATTCAGCTCTGGTTCTGGATGGGAGTCGGGGTTGGTGCGTGTCGTGAACACGATGTTGCTCCGGAAGCACTCCTGCCCGTAAAGCCTACGATGCACATCACGACCGGAGTTATCGCAGCGGTTATCGGCTGCATCCCTCTGGCGTTTGCGTTCCGTCTAAACCAAGGCCAGGCGCGAATCAAGCCTCCAACACTTGAGATTGTTGCTCAGACCATCAAGCGCCCGGATGGCACGCAAGGGGTGCAAGCGATTGCCGTTGTCACAAACCCGGATGGTAAAGACCGGACAAGTGCTCCCGGTGTTGAGTGGTCTGCAACCGGCCTCACCAATGTTGGCCAGTCAGCGATCGATGTTGATGGTGGTGGAGTTCGAAGTGTCCTGACGGGAATCCCGCAGCCAGGCGTGCAGCCTGTTATCTATGCTAAGTGGCGGGATGAAACCGGACGGATTATCACAACACATAACCCATAGGTTTGCCGTCTAGTGCTCTATATGCGGACCCAGCTCCACGAGGTACAGCGTCCGCATAGAGTCATCTACATCACGTTTACCGCGTATCGTCCCAACCTCAAGCAAATACTGCTCCAGCGCCGACTGTGTGTAATCCGTAAAGGTCCGTGAACGCGCTTTGCCGAGGCGCTTGGCCTGTGGGTCATCCGATGGCACCCATTCCAGAATCAGGTGTCGCGTCCCGCGGCTGAGCGTACGGACAACTTCTTGAAGCGGGATTCCTGCGGCGAGGCAGAGGTGGTGGATGAGGGCGAGAGCCATCACCGTGTCGGCATCAAGGCGCTCAAACCAGCCCGGACGCTCTGTGCCATGCAGCCCGATCCCGGGGCTTGGAGCAAGGACATCCATGCGAACCGTTTGGATGCCCGCCGCATCCTGTTGATGTTCAACCGTACGTGCATAGAGCTGTTCGGCCGCCATCGTGTCCGGCTCAACCGCTAGCACCACATCTGAAAATGGCGAAGCAAGTCTGCTGTAACGCCCGGCATTGGCACCATAATCCACGGTTACCCGGCCAGACAGCGTCTTCAACCATCCCGAAATAATCTGTTCCTTGCTTGCACGGGCTTTGTCGGTGTAGCCATCCTCCGCATCGTAGCCGCCCCACTGAGATCGACTGGCATCGATTTTTGGACCATTCGCAACCACCAACCCGCGGAGGCTGTCCAGCAAACCGAGCAGCTGATTCTTACTGAGGGAGCCCGCCGTAGCCGTTCCCGTTGGTCGATCGCCTGCTGAACGCGTCGCTTTGGCATGCATGTGGATGTGGGCAACGATTCCTGGGTTCAGCCACGATGTCTTTGGCAGTAGCGCGGATGCCATATCCAGCGGAATTCCATCTGGGAATTGTAAGAGCATCCCGGCCATCCGTGAGTCGAACGCATGCATCAGGGCAAGTGGTGCAAGAAAGTGGCGGCAGAACTGTCCATAGCCTGCCCAAAGCGAGCCATCGGTGTAGCGAACCAGTGACAGCGTGTCGATGAGCACCGGCTTGCTACCCACAAACTGGATATTGCTGGATGCCGCATCCTGCAACCACATCCCGTGCTCTATCGCCGTGACCATGACATCCAGAGTGTGCAGCGCGGCAGCCTGTAGCTGGCCGTGCGTCCATTCATGGGAATAGGAAATCCAAGGAAGCTCTGTGGGGGCAATCACCTGTTCAGGTTGTACGGGCCACGCATCGAGCGAAAGGGATGTGATGTCCACATTGGTGTGTGCGACAAGCGCTCCACTTGAGACCAGCGTTTCCAAGAGGCCGCTTGAGTCGAGGAATGCAAAGTCATCGATCGCCGGCGCGAAAATCGCCCGCAAGAGCTGACCTTCGTGGCGGAACATTCTCCCACCGGGATCGCGAAAGCTGCTGGGATGCCAGTGGTGTGTGTAGGACATAGACTTCGGAGTACGGACGTATCCGTCTTACGGCGAGTTCAGGATTCCTGCTATGGAAATCGGGTTGAATTACCGACATCTTCCTTGGAGTACCTATGCCAAGAAGCACATCGGTTGTCGAGCTTGACCCAATACAGCTGCCATCCCCGCTGGATCATCAGCAGCTACGTGATGTTGCCAGCAACTTTGGTACCAGTCGTGGTGATCAGAAGTCGCAAAGTACATCACCTGAATCCCATTTTCTACCAAGTCTCGAAGCCTTCCGCGCCATCGCAATTGTGTGCGTTGTCGCCGGCCATGCGATCGGTAGCACTGGCTGGGTGATTGATTCCCCAATCGAGAAGTTCATCGCGAATATCATCCTTGGCGGCACCAATCTCTTCGTCTTTATCAGCGGGTATCTCTTTCATCACGTCTTTAAAAATCGCTATACCTACAAAGGCTTTCTGCAACAAAAGGCGCAGCGTGTCTTGGTCCCGTACCTTTTCCTTTCGGCGCTTCCTATCCTGATGGCGGTTCAGAACGACCACCCGGCGGGGCTCCCCGGTGCCTTAATGGCCTATCTTGGGCACCTCGCCAAGGGCGATGTCTGGATCTGCTATTGGTACGTACCGTTTGTTATGGCGATGTTCGCGCTCTCGCCCATCCACCGTTGGTTTGCCACCCTCCCTGCGAAGGTCCAGATCACAGCGGTTGGAAGCATGCTTACGATCGCCAGCATCACACAGCGGCCCATCAACAACATCGGAATACCCCAGCTGCTTGTCTACTTCACACCGGTCTATCTGGCTGGGGTGACGGCCGCCGTCCACCGCCAACGCCTCATGGCATTCCTATCGCGTCACCACGTAAAGCTGCTCATCGGGGCGGTTGGACTTGCTATCGCACAGGCCATCCTCGCCACGAACACCGGTTCGTACCACCGGGCTTTCGGCAGCATCGGTAACATCGACCTTCAACTCATCCAAAAAATCCTGATGTGTGGCTGGTTGCTCTATGCGCTGCAGTGGTTTGACCAGCACAATAGCAAGGTGGTTGGGCTCTTGGCAGCATCCAGCTTTGCGGTCTTCTTCATCCACCCGTACGTCATCGACTTGTGGCTCAGGACATGGAAGCTACACGCATTTTTGAGTGGGGGACCTGCGCTGCCGGCGGCAGTCGCCATCATTCTTGGCATCAGCATTCTCTGCGCGCTCGCTATACGCAAAGTCGCAGGGAAGCGCTCGCGCTACCTGATCGGCTGGTAGACCCTAAAGCCAGCGGTCGGCGAAGTCGAGAAAGGCTGCCCAGTCATCCGCTGTGACCGCATGGCTGCCGGCCCGCAGGAATGTTCCCTGACGCCCCAAGCTGACCTTTGCCTGCTCCACCGATGCCGGGATACCCGAGTCGTTCTTTCCAAGGAGCGCCCATGCTGGCTGCGCCGCACGGAGTGCTTCAAACTGGCCATCCGGGTTAGCCCACGTGTCCTGCACGGCATTGGAAATCAGGACAGGACGCGGCGCGATACAGGCAATCACGTGATGTTGGTCGAATGGCAGACGGTCGGTGGCATCTGAATAGGCCTTAAACTTTGCGTTGAACCAGTGGGGGAAGCGCTTGTTGATGTCCGAGACCTTCTCACCGATGGCTCCCCGGCTTGGCGCCGCGCCGCCGCAACCACTTTGGTGAGGAATGACCAGCGCGATGCGCTCATCGGTGGCTCCCGCGAGCAGCGCAGCCTTGCCATTTCGGGAATGTCCCATGATCGCGATGCGCTTTCCGTTGACTTTTGTATCGGTGACCAGATAGTCAACCGCCCGGTGGACACCCCAGGCCCATGCGGCGACGGAGCCACGGTTGATGGTCTGTTTAGGCTTCCCGGCGCTGCGGTCTTCCCAAGCTCGAATGCCGCCTTCGTGGTCGACACGGTCTTCATCGATGTCGGCGTAGCAAATGTGTGCAACCGCGTAGCCGCGCGCAATCGTCCGCTCAAGCTGCCACCCAGCTGCAAGCGAGCCTCGCCCTTTACAGCTACCAAAGTTCCAGCCAGTACGCTCAGGAATGCGCACATCATCGGTCAGCGAATCGTTACCGCAAAACCCCAGCGTCAGAAAGCACGGGACTTTCCCGCGGCGCTTGTTCGGTGTGAACAGAATGAGTTGGATGCTGGGTGGATCCGCGTCATCAAAGTGAATCCGTACAATCCGGCAGGTTGCCGCGCCGCCGAGGGCATCCTTGAATTCGCTTGTGACTTCGAATGCCATGCCAGGTGGCGTCGCAGGGAGAGGGCCGTACATCTCATCCTGAACCCGCTTGAGGATGTCCTTTCGGAAGCGCTTCCACTGCCCAGCAGTCTCAACCGGTTTGCCATTGAAGTCACGGAGGAGCTCAGGCAGCTGCATCGAAAGACCGGGCTGGATCGCTTGTTCGGACATTTGTTTTTCCTAGGCTGCGGACTTGCGGCGGGCCCACTGGTCGAACGCAACGGCTGCGAGAATCAGTGCGCCAATGTAGGCTTTCTGCAAAAACGGCTCGACACCGATCAGGTTGAGGCCATTACGGAGGAAGGCGACAAGCAGAACGCCAAGAATCGTGCCGCTGACACGCCCTTCGCCGCCCGAGAGGCTGGCGCCACCCACGACAACCGCTGTGACAACATCCAGCTCATAACCTTCCGCACTCGTTGGGTTTCCAGAACCCTGGCGCGCGGCTTCAACAAGCCCAGCGAAGCCAGCGAAGATTCCACCAAGGATGTACGTCCAGAGCAAAGTCTTATGCACTGGCACACCGCTGACACGGGCGGCTTCCGCATTTGAGCCAATTGCCTGCACGTAGCGACCAAACTTCGTAAAGTGCATCGCAAGCGCTACAAGGCCTGCAATCGCGACGGTCATGATGAGTGGCGTCGGGATGTTCAAGAGCTTGCCGCCGGCAAACTGCATAAATGCCTCAGGTGCGCCATCCACAGTGACACCTTTCGACAAGGAAAGGGCAGCCCCGCGCGCGATGAGCAGCATTCCAAGGGTGGCAATAAATGCCGGAATCCGTAGCTTTGTGACCAGGATTCCATTGATTGCACCCGCCACGCCGCCTGCCGCGATTCCGGCGAGCATCGCAATGGGCACCGGGACCTTCATGTTGACCATTAAATGGACGCTGACCACGCCGCAAAATGCCATCACAGAGCCGACGGAGAGGTCGATACCGCCCCCAAGGATCACAATCGTCATCCCCATGGATGCAATCAGCAGCCAGGCGTTTTGCCCAACGATGTTGGTGATGTTATCCATGCTCCGGAAGGGAGCCGACTGGGATGCGAAGAAGAGGAACAGCAGTATCAGGGAGACGGCTGGGAGGAGGCGTTTTGCGAGTGTCATGAGTTGGCTTCCTGGTGTGGCTGGTCTGCCGTTTCGGTAGGGGCGATATCGCGCCCGGTCATCATCCAGTGGAGGACACGCTCAGGGGACGTATCCGCGCGGTTAATCACCGTGACAAGCTTTCCGTGGAACAAAATGGCGATGCGGTCGCTCATCCCTAGGAGCTCAGGAATTTCGGAGCTGACCAGAACAACGACGGAGCCCTTACGCGTCACATCGTTCATCCGCTCGTAAATCTCAACCTTGCTGCCGACATCCACGCCGCGCGTCGGTTCATCGAACAGCAACACGGTGCTCTCCGCGTGCAGCCAGCGCCCTAGGACGACCTTTTGTTGGTTGCCACCCGAGAGGTTGCCCACCGCATTTTCAGTGGATGGCGTCTTTACCGCTAGCGCTGAAACCTGCGTTTGTGTCGCCGCTCTGTCTGGACCGTGCAGCAGCCATGGACCCGGAGCAACCTTGTCCAGCCCTGCAAGCGTTGTGTTATGCCGAATTGGAAGCGCGAGCGCGAGGCCTGTCTTCTTGCGGTCCTCGGTTAGGAGGCCAACACCGGCACCGATGCAGACATGTGGGCCTTTTCCAAGGGGAACAGACTTTCCATCGATAGTGAGCGTTCCCGTGGATGGCTCCAAACCAAAGAGAGTTCTCAG
>CAIYBQ010000155.1 GCA_903924445.1 uncultured Armatimonadota bacterium
CCTGCGGCTTCGCGTATTTCGAGCGAGAAAGCAGCGAAGAGTGCGACCACGGTGAGCGTCGCGCTCCCAATGGCAAATCCCTTACCGATTGCTGCTGTGGTGTTCCCTACTGAGTCAAGTTCATCGGTGATGGCACGGACATCTTTACCAAGAGCCGCCATTTCTGCAATCCCGCCAGCATTGTCAGAAATCGGTCCATAGGCATCAACGGTCATTACGATTGCCGTCGCAGCCAGCATTCCAACCGCCGCCATAGCGATGCCGTAGAGGCCAAGCGACATGTTACTGATGTAGGCTGTGCCACAGATGATGACCATCGGGATGGCTACGCTCTGTTTTCCAACGGCCAGTCCTTGGATCACATTGGTTGCTGCACCAGTAATCGATGCCTGTGCCACGGACCGGATTGGGCTATGAGCGGTGTAATACTCGGTGATCAGTCCGATGAGTGCGCCGCCGATGGCACCTGCACCTAAACAGATGGTGACAGACTGAGTGGCACCAAGCATCCCCACGACGGCCGCGGTGACAACAACGAGGACTAATGGTGGGATGATAAGGCAGCTCCGTAGGACGGTCGCCGGCTTCAGGAAGCGGAGCGCTCGCGCTACGAAGATACTCAAGATTGAGATGACGAGGCCAAGGGCCGACCACACGCGTGGAAGCGCGGCACCGATGGACTTTGCCACTTCGAAGGTGGTTCCGGCTGGGACCAGTTTTGCGAGTGCTTCGGGTGAATCAGATGTCATCGCGATGGCGGTTGCGGCGACGATCGCCGCGACCATCGATTCGTAGATATCCGCCCCCATGCCAGCGACATCGCCAACATTGTCTCCAACATTGTCCGCAATCACGCCAGGGTTACGTGGATCATCCTCTGGAATACCTTCGACGACTTTTCCGGCGATATCGGAGCCAACATCCGCGGCTTTAGTGTAGATACCTCCGCCGACGCGGGCGAAGAGTGCAATGGACGATGCTCCGACGGCAAAGGCGTGCAGTAGCGACGCTTTTCCGGGAAAGAGCGCGGCAATGGTGCTAAGTCCAAGGAGACCGAGTGCGGCGACCGAGAGGCCCATCACCGCGCCGCCATCGAGGGCGACAAGGAGGGCATTCGACTTCTTACCGGTTCGTGCGGCCTGAGCTGTCCGGACATTGGCGAGCGTTGCAGCCCGCATCCCGCAGAATCCAGCCAACAGTGAGAGGAGTGAACCCGCAGCAAACGCGGCTGCAGCGGCCCATCCTATAAACACCCCCATCAGAATCGATACAACTAGAATGTAGCCAGCAAGGACCTGATATTCCCGTCGAAGAAAGGCCATTGCACCGTCTTGGATGTAGCCCGCAATTCGATTCATCGCATCATTACCGGCAGGTTGCTGATTCACTCTAATATAGAAGAATACGGCAGCCACTATTCCCGCACCGCCTGCAACAAACGGTAGCTGATTCCACAACCCAAGGCCATCCAACGACAAAGCTCCACCCCCTGAGGGACGTAATATCCCAGTTCCCCGACAGCTTGTGGGCGTGACGCTCAGTTCATTCTTAAGGCATGGTTTGCCTTCAAACCACTAGAAAAGGCGCGCACACGACAACGCTGGCGGGACGCGTTGCATTTTAGCGTATAACAGTAAACAAGGATAACTAATTTGTGAAAAAACGCACAAAGTTACCGCTAAACTGGTATCGCCATTGAGGAGTGTATTGGTGACCAAGGCTAACTTGAATACTCGAACACACGATTAGACGAGTTGCAGCCACACAACAATGATGGACATATACTGATCAATACACTTACGTGTTCAGCACCCCTTGAGGGAGCCCACCGCAAACCTACAAAAGGCTATACAAGCGCTTCAGCAGTGTAGATGTCTCATCCCAGCCGAGACAGCCATCTGTTACGGATACGCCGTATCTCATATTGGGGCTGATGGGCTGCTTACCCGAGAAGAGGTTACTCTCGATCATGATGCCTCTGAGCGCTGATTCACCTTCGAGGCGCTGCGTAACCACGCGCTCGGCGACGAACGGCTGCTGCATCGGGTCGTAGCCTGAGTTCGCATGGCTGGCATCCACGATAAGTGCCTTTGGCAACCCAACCCTATCAAGGTCAGCTACGGCTCTGGCAACGCTTACGCGGTCAAAGTTAGGCTGACTCTGACGTCCTCCACGGAGAATTAGCGATGTGTCTTTGTTTCCATGGGTTTTCACCACACAAGCTTGGCCATCATCGTCAAACCCAATATACGAATGGGATGCGCCTGCGGAAACCATTGCATCGAGTGCAACCTGGACTCCGCCGTCCGTGGCATTTTTAAAGCCAACTGGAAGAGGCAATCCACTGGCCATTGCCCGGTGCGGCTGGCTCTCCGTCGTACGCGCACCGATCGCTCCAAAGCTTACAAGGTCGGTGTAATACTCGTGCGTCGCAGTGTCCAGCAGCTCGGTGGCAACAGGCAAACCCATATCAGTGATTTGCACCAACAGCCGGCGAGCCAGTCTGAGGCCCTCCGCCATGTCAAATGTGCCATCCATGCGAGGGTCATTTATGAGGCCGCGCCATCCAACGGTCGTACGGGGCTTTTCAAAATATGCGCGTGCAATGACTAGGAGCTTGTCTGAGAGACTACCAGCTAGCTCGGCCATGCGTGTCATGTACTCAAGGGCTGCGGCTGTGTCATGAATCGAGCATGGTCCGACGATAATCAGCATCCGGTTATCGAGATGCGACATTACGCGACGTACAGCATCCCGGCTCTCCGAGACGGTTTTCAACCCATCTACGGAAACTGGGCTTTCCTGGCGGAGAAGATTCGGGGCTGGTAAAGGAATCCGCTCCGTTTGCTGTTGTGGTCGAACCGTGTCACTCATAAAACTGAAAGCCAATCCTGATGCCGATAAGGCATCGCACCAACGGTAGCGTTTGTCCCATGTCTATGCTTGAAAATGGAATCAAAGTTTACCATTTGGAACATTTTGCGATTACCGGCCTATCTCTGGACCTGGCTGCTTCGGGACATCGTTCAACGATGGAGCTTTGATCGTAACGGGTGTCTCAAGGTCTGCGGCAACATCGATTTTCATCAGCCGATCCCGAAGGAAACCTCTTACAACCGCAAGTTCAGTGCTACCTTTTACAGTCGACAAACGCTCAATGAGGTCATCTACATCTGCATCGGATGTCGCATCCAGGCGTGTAGATGTCTCCAGGTGAGCTTTCGCCGTCTGGAGGACGGTTGCATCCAGTTCATGCCCGTGCTTGGCAGACTTTGCAAGCTGTCCATCGAGGAGATTCAGAGCGACATATTGATGTAGCAGCCCCTCACGCCCACGGGTTATCAGCTGCAAGTTACGCATGTCTTCTCGCAGGACACGTCGCTCTTGCTTTACGACCTCGAGAGCCTTCTTCTGTCCACGCATTCCGCTGCCGTAGGCAAACAGCACGATGACGCTCCCGCCAACACCGATGATGATACGTTTCCAAGCATCTTGTTTCATTTAAAGGCCCTTCAATCAGTCCCGGAGAAGCTCATCCTCGGTGTCCTGTGATGAATAGAAGTACGGCGTTTGTGCTTCAAACTCAGCCGCACAGGTATCAACAATCTTATAGGAAGGCTTGATGCCCATACCCTTGCGAGCAAGAACGACATCATCCAGGCGGACACCCGCAAGCGCAGCAATCACACGATCTGGGAATCCAAGGTGCTTGGCTTCTGCCAAACGCTGGACAAAGCCATCGTTGACACCCGTCAGCCAGAGCTCCATATCCACAAGGTTTTTGATTTTTTTGAGGAACCACTCATCGATATAGCTGGCGGCATGTATGGTATCGATGGAGCGCCCGCGACGCATCGCTTCGGCGATTGCGAAGATGCGTTCATCGGTAGCAACCGTGATGAGATGGTCAAGATGCTCATCAGACCACGCTGCCGCATGCCGATAGCCAAGGCCAAGCACACCGATTTCAAGGGACCGCAGCGCTTTCATCAGGCCGGATTCAAAGCTACGATCAAGGGCCATCACTTCGCCCGTCGCCTTCATTTGCGTTGTGATTCGCCGGTCAGCACTCTTGAACTTGTCAAATGGCCAGCGTGGAATCTTTACAACACAGTAGTCCAATGCAGGTTCAAAACACGCAAGTGTACGACCGGTGACCTTGTTTTCAATCTCATCTAGGTGAAGGCCAATCGCAATCTTTGCCGCGACACGTGCAATCGGGTAGCCCGTTGCCTTACTCGCTAGGGCTGAGGACCGGGAAACACGTGGGTTAACCTCGATGATGTAGTACGCATAGGTATCAGGATCCAGTGCAAGCTGTACATTACAGCCGCCTTCGATTCCGAGGGCCCGGATGATTTTCAGACTTGCGGTGCGGAGCATTTGGTACTCTTTGTCGCTAAGCGTCTGGCTCGGAGCGACCACGATCGAGTCACCGGTGTGGACTCCCATCGGGTCAAAGTTTTCCATGTTACAAATCGTGATGCAGGTGTCGTTCGCATCACGCATCACTTCATATTCAATTTCTTTCCAACCGACGAGGCAGCGCTCGATCATGACCTGACTGACGGGCGACAATCGGAGGCCACGCCCACCGATCTCGAGCAGCTCAGGAATCGTGTACGCAATACCGCCTCCGGATCCGCCCAGCGTGTACGCAGGTCGAACGATAAGGGGCCACGGCAGGTTGTCTTGCACAGAAAGCTCTGCAAGCGTTGCATCGGAATCGATAATCCACGACTCTGGCACAGGCTCGCCAATTTCACGCATCAATGCACGGAATTGTTCGCGGTCTTCGGCTTTTTGAATCGTTGACAGAGGCGTCCCCAGGAGCTCAACATCGTACTTTTCAAGGATGCCCAGCTCGCTCAGCTTACTCGCGAGGTTCAAACCGGTCTGCCCGCCAAGAGTTGGGACCAGGCCTTGTGGTCGCTCTCGCGCAATGATCTGCTCAAGAAATTCGGGTGTTAATGGCTCTATGTAGACACGGTCAGCCATTTCCACATCGGTCATAATGGTCGCAGGGTTCGAGTTTACGAGGACTACGGAAATACCTTCCTCACGCAATGCCCGGCAGGCCTGTGCACCCGCATAGTCGAACTCAGCCGCCTGACCGATCACAATTGGACCAGACCCGATTACCATCACCTTTTTCAAATCCAAGCGTCGTGGCATACCTGCTACTCCCTATCATCCAACCATTCAGTTTATGGCAAACCCAGCCGCGGGAACATCCTCAAACGGCATAAACGCAAACTGGTTCATCATCTGGTTACGCGACGAACCGACCAAAATCACATCATTCAACCTTTTGCTTCATGGCATCCGGCACACGGTACAAATCAATCGTATAGCCGTGATACATCAGGGTTGACACTTTGTTTTCATCCGTTAATAACCCGGGCGCGAGCTTTGCCCACATCCGCTTTGGATATGGCGTCCGTCCCGTCAGAACAAAATCGACATCTAGCGTCTGTATTGGATGGTCATCATTGGCCAGCCCCTTAAAGACCGGGGGTAGATGAAGCTTTGTTCCAAATCCCAAATTGGGAGCCCAGTCGCCAGCAACGATAGCATTTGGTCCGACTTGCGCTGTAAGCCACTGAGATGCCTGCAGCGTCTCATGCCGGCGGGTGACAAACCAAGCAGTGTATTGCCCAAGGGATGTCACTAAAAAAACTGCCGTAATGAATGCAGGCGTCAGCTGTTTAGAAAGCCTGCTGCGGAACCTGATACCGATCAAGGTAACCGACATTGCTGTCAGAACGCCTAACAACTCAGAGTAGTTTTTCAGATCAGGGATGTTATAGAGGGGCAGTAGTAAGTGATAGCCGAATAGGAAAACCAGAACGAACATCGCCCTCTGAAGCCACACTAATTCCCGGATAGCCTTTACGACATCCGTAAACCGGCTCAGCAATACGCCACCGACAACTGCCGCTGATACATGAAACACTAAAAAGTAGCGACTAGGTGCATATCGGGACACAAATATAAAGAGGATGCCCGCTGCCAAACACACGATGTGCATCAGCAGCCTTTTGTGGAGCCCTTCAATAACCAAATCACTTTTGGATTTACCTATCCGCATCACCTTGAACAGCGACCAAATCGAACCCACAAGCGCCAAGTTAAGAAACAGCGTCGAGCGTGTTTCCATGCGCTGTAGAAAACCAAAGTGATAGCCAATTACTGCACGACGCATCATCCAGAGCAGCTGATTGAATGACCTTGGCTGTGACTGCATCGTCCTGTAAAAGTTGTTCATCCGGGCAACTTCAGCTCCGTGAACACCCAACCAGGTACCGTAGTAGAGGCCGAAGAAAGCCGCGGCACCGAGTAGATACGGCCATGTGGATGCAGCTATGGCCCGAAGGTCACGTTTGTTGATTAGTATCAGCGCGATGACAGGAGCGGGTAGAAAGATCAGAAATGTCGTCTTGACGGCAAAGGCTGCCGCTGCGATAAAGCCACTGAGAAACTTGCTCCAAGGTTGGTCCAGGGTCCAAAAGTAGTAAGCCAGGGCGATAACCAGTGTCCCGAGGGACTCCATAAGGCCGAGGCGGTTATAGAGGATATAGCTACTCTCAAGACCGAGTAGCATCAGCGAAAAGGCTGCAGCCCGCGGTCCAAAGTCATTTTTAACTCCGGCGTAGAGAAATCCGCAGGTTAGCAGCGATGCAATAATCGAGATCAAGCGCGCCTGCACCAGGCCAACACCAAACTGTGTGAACACAACTACCTGAATGGCATGTAACACAGGCGACAGGTTGTAGTTGTTAAAGCCATCCTGTTCCGCCTTGCCAAACAGAACCTGATTCCGCGCATTGTGCGCGTAAAAGCCTTCATCCGTCCAGATGCCCGTTCCCCAATCGAGGTCCTTCCAGGCATCGGCGCCGATATCAACAATCCGTAAGACAACCACCCCGAAAACCAAGAAAGCGAGCGGCCACCATTTCAGTGACATCATCCTCATGAGTGCTTCCCGGGGATTTAGCAATCGATTATCCCTTTGCGGCTTCCATGCTCGAAACGAACTGGTCGAAGTATTGGTTTGAATCGTGCGGGCCTGGAGATGCCTCCGGGTGATATTGAATCGAAAACACAGGTAGATGACGGTGGCGAAGTCCCTCAACCGTTCCATCATTGAGGTTTATCTGTGTAACCTCGACATCATCCGCGGGCAGTGAATCCGGATCAAGCGCATAACCATGGTTCTGACTTGTGATGACGACCTTGCCGGTCAGTAAGTCTTTAACAGGGTGGTTAGCGCCACGATGCCCAAATGGCAGCTTATAGGTCTGTCCACCAAGTGC
>CAIYBQ010000156.1 GCA_903924445.1 uncultured Armatimonadota bacterium
AGCATCGGAGTCCTGAGTGATCAAAATAGCCTTATCAGCAACTTCGTTCAGGTAGGTTGTCTGGTTTGCAGGGTCCTTAGGCGAAATTGCGATTGCCTTGACGCCATCTGCGAGGAGGCCATCAACGATTGCCTTCTGCTCTTCAGGGGTGCCCTGGGCAGGCATTTTGAACTCGACGCTGACGTTGTCAAGCTCGCCATCAGCCTTTTGAGTACCAGCCTCTGCGATTTTCCAGAAGTCTGCGACACAGTTAGTCACAAAAGCGATTTTTGTGGATGAGCCTTCGCCCGTCGTTTTGTCGCCACCAGCACTACCCGTATTACAACCTGCTGCCATGCCAAACATCGCAACAGCACAAATGAGAATCCGTCGAGAAAGCAACATCAACGTCGATCTCCTAGTTTTAGTTGGACGACCGGTGGAACATTGGATATCCAACAGCCGAATCACCCTGAATGTTACAACACTCCATGTAGATTTCCCTTGCACTTTCCGACAACAAGATTGTGATTCGTGATTCCCTTGTGGACTCACAGATGGAGGATGTCTATGACTATTCGGCAAATGACTACATTTTGTGGCTACGTTTTGATGGGGGCTTTGGCGACATGCAGTGTTGCTGCAAACGCGCAGGATAACAGGCCAACTGTCTATCTTGGAGTTGGTGAGCTCCGTGGCACGATCGAACGCTCGGTTGGAGGCCCACGCACCATCTCTGGTCAGGTCTCATTTCCGTCTTCAATCGAGGGCCTTTTAGCGCCAAATTTAGGCAGAACCACGTACGATTTGCATTACTCAAGCTCAAGCAGCAAGGGTGGAAGCTTCTCAACCGTTGGGTTGATGCTAACCCAGCGCGTTCCACTTGATGTGACTCCCGATGACGACAACCGAGACAAAGTTCCTTACTTTGGCTTTGGATTCGGCTTTGGAATCACAAATGCTACCGTCAAGGGCACCGTTGGCGGAGAGCCTTTCAGCGTCTCAAAGCAATCATCCAGCCGTTTGGTTCGAATTTGTATCGGCAAGCAGATAAACCAAAAACTTTCTGTGGAGCTTGGCTATGTCCTTGCTCCAGCTGTTGGTGCCCTAAAACCAAATCATCTCTCCCTAAACCTAGGCATTCGTCTCTAGCGAAATGTCCACCATTTGCGCGCGAGCTGTGGCCATGCATGCCTCTCAAAGCCATGCGTTTTCAACCATAGCTCGAGCGCAAGTACCAACCATATCTTGACACCATGACGCGGATAGGTCATCGGTGCATATTCCAACCACGCACGCAGTGGCTCCTGCCTGATGTATGGCGCGATACACGCTTCCTTACCAAGAAGCAATTCTTCTGCCCATGGCTTCAGCGGTCCTCTAAACCACTTCTGCACAGGGACCATCATCCCGCTCTTTGGGCGTTCGATGACAGCATCTGGTAGCAACCCCTTAACAGCATCTTTCAGGACGGCCTTCTCGCGACGGCCATCGAGCTTCAGGGCCGCTGGGACCTCAAAGCCTGCCTGGACAATCCTTTTATCAAACAAGGGAGAATGTGCCTGAACACCTGTTGCGTCCCCGATATCGCGGACCTTTGCTAGAATCTGATCTGCACCTTTAAGGCGGACATTCATCCACATCAAGCGGTTAAGAAACGACTGCATCACGGCTGAATCATCGCTCAGATACGGATGCAGAAGCTGCGAGAGTTCATGCACACCCGGGCGCTGAATTTGCGGATTTAAGAGAGCATCAAGGTCATCAAAGCACTTCTGAAATGAACGGAAGTACATGGCTGCAAGCTCATCGGTGTGGCCACCGTAAACCTGATGCAAGACCATCGGGACGTTTTTTGGTCCACCAAATGTCGGGTCGCCCCCTTCGCCATTGAAGATATGTCTGAGTCCAAGCGATGCGGCCTT
The DNA here is from genome assembly GCA_903924445.1 of uncultured Armatimonadota bacterium. Taxonomy (GTDB): domain Bacteria; phylum Armatimonadota; class Armatimonadia; order Armatimonadales; family Armatimonadaceae; genus CAIRTT01. The sequence continues at coordinate 1,905 of CAIYBQ010000156.1, forward strand.
TTCAAACATCACCAAATTCGGGGTCGTTAACGGATCGCCAATCGGGTCATCCAACATTCCCATGACATCGGCTGTACGCTCGTGAATGGTCCGTTCGGTTATCTCAAGCACATGATGTTGTGTCCCAAGATGCTCGGCGACCATTCCCGACCACTCGAGCTCATTCGCATAGGCATCTCCAAAGTGGATGCTAATCGTGTGGACATCCCCGTCGTGCAGCTGTTTCACAAATG
>CAIYBQ010000157.1 GCA_903924445.1 uncultured Armatimonadota bacterium
GGTATTCGTTGTGACGAAGTTACCATCGGCTGTCCAGCGATGCGAAATCTGTTCAGTGCGCTTTACCGTGACGTGGCCATCCGCCCAGCAGACACTGCCAAAGGCATTGTGTCGACCATACGGCAACCCCATCCAGGCGTTGGCGCCATTGTAGGCACGTGCTAGTGGAGTCATGAGTCCACTCCATGTTGGCAGGCGTCCACCAGGACCATCCGTCCTGCCAGTCTCAGCAAACATGACGGTTTGACTACCCCCCAGTTTTTCGTACAACCTGGTTAAGCGGCTATTGTTATAGGTTGTGGCCGAAGGCTTGCCTTTTCATAATTGTCCGGGCTCTCATACCCCAAATAGGAATGCCTTCGGTGGCGATTGTACCAAGTCTCGATCCATCGAAAGATGTCTTGTATTGCTGACCGTCGGGTTTTGTATGTCACCCGATAAACCAGCTCCTGTTTCAATGTTCCAAAGAAGCTCTCCATCGCCGCATTGTCCCAACAATCTCCTTTCCTACTCATACTCTGAATAAACTTGTTTTCAGCCAGCTGCTTCTGGAATGCATCACTCGTGAACTGCGTACCCCTGTCGCTATGCACCAGAAGCCCAGGTGTTGTCTTGCGTTGATCGATTGCCATAGCGAGTGCTCTCGTTGCAATCGATGCATCGAGTGTGCTTTGAAAGCACCAACCAACAATCCTACGAGAGTACAAATCCATCACAACTGACATGTAAAGCCATCCCTGTTCAGTTGGGATGTACGTGATGTCCGTCACCCATTTCAGGTTGGCTGCCTCTGCCGAGAAACATCGGGCCAACAGGTTGTCCGGATAACTTGCAGCGTTTGTGTCCAGTGGAGTTTGACGATGCTTACGCCGAACGACGCCATAAATCCCGGCATCCTTCATGAGCCTGGCAACCCGCTTTTCACTGCAGGGTATGCCAGATTTGTGAAGTTCATCCCATGTTCGATGGCTACCATAAGTTCCGTTGCTCATCAGTTGACACTTCTTGATGTGCTTCAAGAGCGCCACATTGCTGGATTCACGCTTGGATGGACCACGTGTCATCCAAGCAATGAACCCGCTTCGGCTGGCTTTAAATAAGCGACAAAGCCTCGAGACGGAAAACATCTTGGACAGGTCACGGATGACTGTGTACTTCACTTTTGGGCATTGGTGAAGATACCCACCGCCTTTTTTAGGATCTCGTTGTCCTCCTTCAGGCTACGGTTTTCACGCATAATCCTTTGCATTTCAGCATCACGGGCATTCCCATTTCCTGGAAATGGGTTCTCCGGATGTTCCATTGAAAGATCAACCCAGCGCTGCAGTGTTGTCGAACCGATACCGAGGTCTCGAGCGACAGATGTGACGTTATTTCGCTCGACTGCTAAGCGAACAGCTTCCGCTTTGTAGGCTGCGTTATACGAACGACGATCTGGTTTCATATGCACTATCCATTCGAGGTCAAACCTCAGGAATCATGCTTAACTCAGTTGTACGCATTTCAGGGGGTAGTCAGATGGTTCAAGGCAGACTTGCAGTGCTCGCAGCGAACCAAAATAAGAATCCCCCAGCCGAACAACAGCTGGTGGGGGATTTTCTTAACGAACGACGTTTACCCATCCCATCATCGCCAAATCCTCGTGACCAAGGTTATGACAATGCACCGTGTAACGCCCTACATACTTGTGAAATTCAACAAATATTTCCGCTTCCTGCCCGCCTGGGAGGTTAAGGACATCCTTTCGCCCACGTTCATGGACCGGTGGTAAGCGACCATTTCGGGAGAGGACTCGGAAATTTTCTACGTGTAAGTGAAACGGATGATGCCATCCTCCACCGCCGACCGCAATTGTCCAGCGCTCTGCCGTATTTAGCTTGCAGGCGAACAATGGACGCTCTGGGTCCCAGAAGCGATCATTGATCTGCCAAGCTCCATTTCTCCGATGAAACACAAGACGCCTGGTTGCCACAACGGTATCAAGACGTGGACTTGGAATATGCTGGAGCACGGCAGGAAGTAGGCTTGGATCCTCCGCTTGCCGATCAACAACAAACAAGACTTGAGGGATCGCGACACGTCCGACACTGTCTGGCTTGTTACCATCCTTCTGGTCGACATCGCTGATGAGGGCCAGCTGTGTCCCGACTGGATAGCGTGAAAAGTCAACGATGATCTCATAGCGCTCACCCGGCGCCATGTAAACAGATTTGGTTTCAAGAGGAGCTTCAAGGAGACCGCCATCCGATGCAATCAGATGAAATGAGGCCTTGTTACTAAGCGACAGATTGTAGTGACGCGCCTGTGATGCACAGAGCAAACGGAACCGATATTTGCGGGCAGCGACACGAACGTACGGCTGCAC
>CAIYBQ010000158.1 GCA_903924445.1 uncultured Armatimonadota bacterium
ATACGCTATGACCTAACGGCTGTGATTGGCCCGACGAGTGATGGCTTCGGAGTGATCCACGGCACGCAAGGGACAAGCGTTTCGGACCCGGTGGAGCCAAATGCCAAATCGGTGTTTGGTATCGGAATCGATACAAACAACCCACGCCCCGTTGGGAGCATGCGTGAGGTTTGGTTTGGCCCGGCAGGCAACATCGATGATCGCCCACAACGCGAGATTTCCATCCATTGGAACGGCCGTGAAATCGCAAATCGCCTCTGTGATGAAGACCTTCAGAACCCGTTCGGCGTGCATATCAGCGTGGAGATTGACCACGTGCCGGGTGGTGCCGAAGTGACCATCACCGCAGGACGCCATAAAATTTACGACCATTACTTTGTTCACGGAGCGACTGTTTCAACCAGTCCAAAGGTTGCTGGAAATGCCAGCGTTGAACTCTCTCAGATAAACAAGAGCGGTAAGTTCACCCCGGTCCAGTCAATGCGTGTGCTGGCGATAGACAAGGTGGTTAACGATGCATCCCGCCACGTCATTCGTCAAAAAGTAGCGTTCCCAAGCGATGCGAGCAAAGCCGGACGTGCAATCCTGACATTGACGCTCGCACCAACGGCCCGCGGCCTCGATGCCTGGGACAGGTTTGCATCCATTCGCCTCCACCACAAAGATGGCCAGACCTACGAGCTCGTTCGCTACATCACCCCTTACCGCCGCGCATGGGAATGGGCTGTAGATGTCAGCGACCTGACGCCGCTGTTCACCGGGGATGCTGAGCTGGAAGTGTTTTGTGAAACCTACGGTGAGGGCTGGACAGTGAGCGCGGCGTTTGACTTTTATGCCGGTAAGCGCACCGATGGACTGCAACCCGATCGTGTGATCAACCTCTGGAATGGCAACTTTCCGATTGGTTACGCAAAGCAACCCTTTGCAAAAGCCGTCACACCGAAGACAATCGATGTGCCATCTAAAACCGCGGCTGTGAAAGTGCGGACAATGGTCACCGGTCACGGGATGTCACCAAACACGGGAAATGCGGGCGAGTTTTATGCCCTCTGGCGACGAATTGAGGTCGGTGAAAGCCACTGGTATGACCTGCTGTGGAAAACGGATGTCTACCTAAATCCGGTTCGCCCGCAGGGCGGCACATGGAAGTTTTCGCGTGCTGGATGGGCTCCTGGGTCGATCGCCGATGCCTGGACGGTTGACATCACAAAAGCGGTGCAACCTGGACGCACAGTAACCATCGGCTATGGCTTGGAACCCTTTGTCAACAAGACGCCCAATGAAGGCTTTCTCGCGGCACATGTCATCGGGAGTCAGGCCATCCTTTTCCAAAAGGCTAAGTAGCGAGATCGTGGGACGCGTCCTCTTGATTGTTTTGGATGGCTGTGGGGCTGGGGCTGCCCCGGATGCAGACCGTTACGGGACATCCGACACACTTGCAAACACGCTTAGTCACGTTGCATCAGCCGCTGGAGGTCTCGACCTGCCCAATCTGGAAGCCTTAGGAATTGGCAACATCACCCAAATGCTCGGCGTTGCAGAGCGCCCGGATGCGAAATCCATTTGGGGGCGGCTGACGGAGCGAAACGCGGGTAAAGACACCGTTGCCGGCCACTGGGAGCTCATGGGCATCCCACTGCTAGAGCCATTTCCGACGTACCCGAGTGGTATCCCGGATGACATCCAAGCCCTCGTTAGGACATTTACGGGAAAGCAAAGTCTGTGTAATGTGCCGATGAGTGGCACCGATGCGATTCGCGAATTTGGGGATGAGCACTGCGCCACGGGGGCGCCGATTGTGTATACGAGTGCGGATTCTGTGCTACAGGTTGCAGTGCACGAAGCAATATTTGGTCTCGAGAATCTCTACGCGCTATGTGCCTACCTCAGGGAAAATGTAACCACCTGCCGGGTCATCGCCAGGCCATTTTCGGGACCATCAGGTAACTATGTCCGTACCGGCAATAGGCGCGACTGGACACGCTCTCCCGGGCAGGACTCAGTGCTCGATGCCATTGCCGCGGCTCGCATCCCGGTTGAGCTGATCGGTCGGACCACCGAGCTGTTCCCAGTGAGGGAGACATTTACCCTGAATCCAACCACGAAGAATGATGAGCACATGGCTGCCGTTTCAGCGTGGATGTATCGAAGTAATCCCACTGAGCGGGCATTCTGCTTTGCAAACTTCGAAGACTTTGACATGCTCTATGGGCATCGGAATGACCCGATTGGCTTTGGAAAAGCGCTGGAAACTCTGGATGCTTGGATAGGCCGTGACCTTCTTCCGAGCTTGGATGCATCGGACATCGTGATCGTGACCGCCGACCATGGAAATGACCCAACAACCGCCGGAACCGACCATTCACGGGAATACGCACCGCTTCTTTGCTTTGGGCCAGGGGTTGGAAAAAGTGGAGATGCCGGTATCCAGCCATCGTTTGCATGCGTTGGCGCCGCGGTTGCTGAGGCCTTGGGCGTTTCGTTTCCGCTAAGTGTTCAAAGTTTTCTTTGATGCTTCTCCATCACCAATCGAGAAACACTCTGGGGTGACATCGGGGCTATATTCCTGCTAAACTGAAGGCGCAGCGCTGCAATCCGGGACATCTGGAAGCAGCGTTTTCTTGTGTGGCAAAGCTATGGAAAACGAACTCTACGACTTTACAATTATCGGTGGCGGTCCCACCGGCCTCTTTGGTGCTTTCTATGCTGGGCTTCGGCAAATGAAGACCAAAATCATCGATTCGCTTCCACAGCTGGGTGGTCAGCTCTCCGCGCTGTATCCGGAAAAGCACATCTACGATGTTGCTGGGTTCCGAAAAGTCCTTGCGAAGGATTTGGTCAGTGAGCTTTCCGAGCAAGCGCTGCAGAATAACCCAACTGTCTGCCTTGAAGAAAAGTGCATTACCCTTGAACACATCGATGGCGAGATTGTCATCACGACAAACAAGGCGACGCACCGCACAAAGACGGTTCTGATTGCGGGTGGTGTCGGTGCATTTGCGCCGCGCCGCTTGGAACTCCCTGGCATCACAGAGCTCGAAGGTAAAGGCGTTCACTACTTCGTAACGGACACCGAGAGGTTCCGCGGACGCCGCATTGTAATTGTTGGTGGAGGCGATTCCGCCTTTGACTGGTCTCTTGCGCTCGGCGAGATTGCTGCCAGCTGTATCCAGATCCACCGCTCGGCGACATTCCGTGCACATGAAGATACCGTTTCTAAAGTCCAAGATGGTGGCAATGTGGATATCCGCACCTTCCATGAGCTCCGCGGCGTGCATGGAACCGACTGCCTCGAGGCGGTAACGGTTGTTGACACGCAATCAGGTGAAGAGACCCAGATTGTCTGTGACGATGTGATTTTGACCCTTGGATTTCTGAGCAACCTCGGTCCAATCAAAGAGTGGGGTCTTGCGCTGCAGAAGAACCAAATTGTTGTGAATGCCCACATGGAGACCAACCTTCCGGGCGTCTTTGCGGCGGGAGACATTTGTACCTACGATGGCAAGTTAAAGCTCATCGTTACGGGTGTTGCAGAGGCTGCGACAGCGGCAAACTTTGCCAAAACGACGATTGATCCAACGGCGAAGGCGTTTCCTGGACATTCATCCGACATGAAGTAGCCAATGTGGCTATGCTGGGGGCATAACGTCCGCAGTGCCAACGCAATCCAGACTCACCAATTAGTTGAAAACGCAATTGACACTGAAATCCAACTTGTATCAAGAACGTTTCGCAGCTTAAAAATCGTTTCAGACCGGATCCAATTCTTTTCACTGATTATTTAACACTTGCTTTATCAAGTACATAACTAAAAGACGCATACTTGACATCAAAATCACATCAGAGTGCAGTCACGTGAGGCTTTCCAGCCCTTCCGGTAACAATTGGGTATGTATCTCGCGTTGATGTCGAAAAAACGTGTATGTTGTCGGGCTCACATGTCATGCATGTTTTGATTCCAACCCGTACAATGACGCCATACCGTCATGAGCCTCAACACCCCTGATGGAAAGCTTTTCTTATGTCTTCGAAACCGCCGCCAAGTATAAAACAGCTGGATGAATGGTCGCTCACATACGCGTCCAACCGCGACCCTGAGATCCGTGACAAACTAGTGCGCGGTCACCAGCGTCTCGTCCGCGCACTGGCATCCAGATTTCGAAACTCGGGTGAGCCCCTTGATGACCTGATCCAAGTGGGAAACATCGGTCTCATCAATGCCGTTGATCGCTTTGAGCCAAGCCACGGGACCCGCTTTTCAACGTATGCCGCTCCAAACATCCTTGGTGAAATCCGCCGCTACTTTCGCGACAAAACGGTAAGTGTGCGTGTACCGCGCTGGATGCAGGAGATGAACGTCACCGCGAAGCGTGTTACCGCAACGATGACAAATGAGCTTGGCCGCGCGCCAAGTGTTGTCGAAGTTGCAGCGCGGATGGAAGTCTCAGAGACGCATTTACGTGAAGCAATCAGAGCGCATGAATGCACCAAGCTGGTGTCGCTCGATGCCGTCCTCCAAGGCAGTGATCCCACCGTTGACACAACCCTCAAGGAGCTGATTGGCGCTATCGATTCCGAAATGGCCAACATCGAGGAATTTGCAGACTTACGCTCGGCCCTTTCAAAGCTCTCCGAGCGTGAGCGCATTATCATTGAGCTCCGCTTCTTCGATGAAGAAACACAGGCAGTCATTGCCGGCAAGCTTGGCATTTCACAAATGCATGTCAGCCGGATTCAATCCAAAGCCCTCGCACGTTTACGGGATGTGATGAAGTCAAATGACATCGATGGGTACCTGACTGTATCCTAGGGGATGCCCCACGTCAGCCGTACACCATCTTTTCTCCTACTTCAAACGATCTCACGCATTGTCGTAGCGTTCCTTTGTTTTGCATGTACCCATTTGGCTGGCGCGGCCGCAGTGCCATCCGTCGCATACACCGTCGCCATCACTAAACCTGCAACCGCACAGCTTTCGGTCACGATGACCTTCATACCCGATACATCCGCTTCGATGGACGTTTGCATCCCAAAGTGGAGCCCAGGTTGGTATGTCCTCCTCGACACGCCGGCTAACATCACCGATGTCAGGGCATCCCAGGGAAACACCCCCATCCCGATGTCCCACCCAGTGCCCGCAACGTGGAATTTCACCCCTGAAGCCGGCAAATCCGTCACCATCCAGTACACCGTCAAGACGGAAACCAAAGGCCTTGGCTTCTTCCACGCGGCGATCTCGGAAAACCATGCGTTTGTCCCCGGCACCACGACCCTGATGTACATCAAGGGCGAAGAACAAAAACCCTGCTCCGTGCTCTACAAGGTCCCGATGGGCTGGACGGTTGCATCCCCGAATCACGCTGTCCCGGGCGTCCGGAACATGTTCGATGCCCCAAGCTACGACCACCTCGCCGACCATGCAGCAGACCTCGGAGCCGTTGAGCTTGCGGAAGACACCATCGATGGCAAAACCCTTGCCGTAACGGTTGTTGGGGCGCCATCCGGGACCGCGCAGCGCTGGCTGAACGCACTCTCCCGTATCTGGAATGCAGGTACGCGCGCTTTTGGGGAAGCACCCGCAAGCCGCTACACATTTCAGCTGCGCTTCTCCGACTACGATGGCTTTTACGGCGGACTGGAACACCTGGACAGCGCCGTCATCCGGCTTCCGCGGGCAAGTGCATCAAAGACATCGACATCCGATCTCCGCCTCTGCGCCCATGAGCTTATCCATGCTTGGCTTGTAAAACGCATCCGCCCACAAGGCCTCGGTCCATTTGATTACTCAACTGCCGTTCAGACACCCGACCTCTGGTTTTGCGAAGGCGTTACGGACTACCTAGCCCCAAAGCTCTGCGTGAGCGCTGGCATCATGACGCGTGCCGACTATCTCTCCGATCTCAGCGAACAGCTAACAGAGCTTGGCAATAATCCTGCGAGCCGCAGCGTAACGGCTGAGCAGTGCTCCCTTCGCGTCTGGGAGGCAAACAACTCACAGGGCTACGGTGGGCTTAGCTATTACAACAAGGGCTATGTCGTCGGCCTCATGATGGACCTTGAAATCGGTAATCGCACCGCAGGGAAGAAGTCGCTTTGGGATGTGATTTGGCGGATGTTGGATGACTACCGAAGCAGCGGCAAGGCTTACCCGGTGCGCGGAGTGGACATCGTTGCCGAAACGGTTGCAGGTCAAGGGATGCGCCAGCTGATGGATTCGCTCCTGCGTTCCACCGACACGATCGACCCGATGCCATTGCTGGAGGGCCTTGGCGTGACGTCATCCGGGCGTAAACAGGATGTCCCTTACCTCGGGCTTGTCCTCGATACAAACCACACGCCCGGCGATAAAGCCTATGTGTCCTTTGTACAGAAAGGGTCACCCGCTGACATCGCTGGGATTAAACCCGGGATGACAATGCTTGGGGCTGCTGCAAGTGGGATGGCAATCGCTAATGCCTCGATAGGCACCGCCATCACCCTTCGCTTTGAAACGGAAGATGGGAAACCTACGAGCTTTTCGGTCACAATGGCTCCGTTTACCTTTAGAACCATCAAACTTTCCGTACACGCAGGCGCTACACCGGAACAAAAAGAGCGTCTAAATGAGCTTGCTGGCATCGGGCTTAGGAGAGCAACCGCGGCTGCAAAGTAAGGACATCATCCTCGACCATCTTCCACCACTTCATAAACCGGTTTGGAACCGGGCCGCTGTCCGGGACAAACCTCGGAGGCGTGTGACACGTAACGGTGATTCCGTTGCCTTCAACACTATTACGGATTTCGTGGAACCTGCCGGCAGGTGTATTGGTCGTGGCGATGTGTTTGCAATCCATGTGCGATGACAGGACATCCACCGGGTCACCGATGAAAATCCTTCCACCGCCCGCGTGCCGC
>CAIYBQ010000159.1 GCA_903924445.1 uncultured Armatimonadota bacterium
ATCAGGATGCATCAAAACCCGGTGAATTTAGCGTGAGGTAGAAATCTTGGCAGTTGCCTTCGAGGTGGATCGGAGCGGAGCGTAACACGATGGCCGTGCGGGCAAAGAAAAAGCCTCCTGGTGGAAACCACCAGAAGGCTTATTCATACACGAAAGACTATGCAAGCTTGCGGCGACGTGCTCGGAGCATGAGGCCACCAAGACCGGATGACAGCAATCCAAAGACTGCCCACTCTCCAGGCTCTGGAACGGCGCCATTTCCACCGCCGCCGTTACCGCCGTTGCCATTGCCACCGCCCGCAAGTGCACCGACACGGAAGGCACCCGATGAGAATCCGGCTCCACTATAGTTGACCTTCACACTGGTGAAGCCACGGGCATCGGATGCTCCGAAGAGATAAACATCGCCGCCATAGATGTCACTGTTTGCAAAGACATTGGCATTGTCAAAGGTATGCCCGATGGACCCAAGGAATGTCGTCCCGTTGTAATAGTCGACCGACATCGTTTGTGTATCAACCAGGTCATCCCCGAGGCCTTCAAAGCCAAATGCCCCAATCGCGCTTGAGAATGTAAACGTGTAAAGAGATGAGCCGGAAAACTGGGAAACGAATGCTCCATCCGTGAGCTCAGAAATCGCACTCGAGCCCCAAACGGCTTGCGTATCCCCAACCACACCGGCAACTGCCGTTGCACCAAAGTTAATCGTGTGGCTGCCAGCTGACAGGCTAGTGAAGCTTCCACCGTTTGCAATGGTAGGATCGATGCGCTCATTTGCGACCGTCTGCCAAGCCGTGTTAGTCGGGTTGTAAGTAATGAACTGTGCGTGGCTTGCTGATCCAAGTGCCAAGAGTCCAGTAATGGCGAAAAGTTTTGTTGATGTTCCGATAGTTTTCATTCTGTGTTCCTTATGTGGAATCTTGCGTTTCGGCTGGACGCTGGCCGATACATAAGGAAACGCATAAGGTGTGCCAAATGACTGAAGCAACAGATAATAAACTAGTGTTAACTTGAGTGGCAGTGTCTGATGCCGATACCATCGACCGGCATTGGGGCAATCCGTAATCAGCGATTGTTTATCCGATGAACGCTACGCTTATCGTCGGAATCGGCGTCTGACAAGACAACCACCGAGGGCAGCAGCTACCACTCCCGCACCGAGAACAGCAGGTGGCTCTGGAACGGCAAGGGGTGAGTCGTTTCGTACCCTAAATGCGGCTGCACTCATCGAGTTGCTTGTAAACGCGATTTCCACCCCCGTGATACCGCGGATGTCCTCGACGGCGAAGAGACGAACATCCCCAGCGAAGTAGTCATAACTGGTCCAAAATGCTGCATTATCCGATGTCTGCTGCAATGTCCCGAGGAGCGTCGTTCCGTTGTAGTAACTGGTAACAAAGTCCTGGGACTCGTGGAGGTCATTGTTCATCACTTCAAAGCCAAAGCCCGAAACAGCAGATGAAAACGACCAGAACATCTTGGTTGGGACAGGCCCACAAAACGTTGCGACAACATCCCCGGATGTCAGCTCACTATTCCTACCCCAAACGACCTGATCTGAGCCAATCTCGTTGACCGTGGCTGTCCGACCAAAAGAAAGGTAACTGGATGTATTGGAAACGCCACTGATGGATGCCCGCTGTCTGGCAGAAATCGGTAACACAGACGTCGCCGTAGACATCCACTGCTGGCGGCTAAGCGACACCATCTGTGCACTGGCTGGAAGTGACAGAGTAGAACAAAGCGTTACGAACATCGCAATACTCGTCAAGCATCTCATCGCTGTACATCCTTTCCATGCCAACGGGCGAGCCGCAGGGTTATCTTCGGGGTGTACAGTTTGGCCGGAGGCCGTGCAAAGCAGATGACACACCACAGTGTCAAATTTTAGCGAAATACATCACGCACCAATACTAGGCGTATGGTGAAGGCAGTTGAATCACCACTATATTTCCAACAGTCAGTTGGCTGCTTGGATGTGGATTCGGCTTTAGCGTGCCCCCGCTGTGTGACTCCAGCGCTTCGGATTATCTGAACAGAATCCCCTAGCCACCAGGTCGAAATCGAAAACGGCAGAGCGTTTTTCCAAACATCAATGGCCATAAAATGATAAAAGCCCCCGCTGTGTGACTCCAGCGGGGGCAGAGGGATTAGATCTACGCTTATGCGCGGCGGCGGCGAGCACGCACTACCAGACCACCAAGTCCGGTAACCATCATCGCCATCGCAGCCCACTCACCAGGCTCGGGAACTGCGCTGTTGTTGGTGACACCATTGTTACCACCAAGACCAGCGTAGCGGAAGCCACCGGCGGAGAAGCCATAGTCATCGCTGCTCAAAACACGGACCGAAGTGATACCGGCATCGTAGGAACCAGCAAACAAGCGGGCGCCACCAAGGGATGTGTCCCAACCATTTGCCATAACACCGGAGTTGTCGATGTTGCGGTTGATGCTTCCAATGAGTGTTGAGCCATTGTAGAACTGAACCGTGATGTCATGATTGTCCATCAGGTCGATTGTCTGCAGCTCGAATCCAAAGGATGACACTGCACTGGAGAACGTGAAGTCCGTTGCTTCGCTCCAGTAAAGTGTCGCATCGCCTTGATTCAATGCCGAATACGGTGCCGATGACCACACTGGCTGCCAATCACCACCAACGTTGCCGATAAAGCCATCCTTATCGAAGTCGATTGTGAATGCACCACCACCGATTGTGCGGACAGAGTCCGTCTCGTTTCCAACGATGTTGACGCCAGTCGTGCTACCAAGCCAGGTTGCATTCGGATTGTCATAAGATGTGAACTGAGCCGTTGCAGGTGCTGACAGGCACGTCAGTAGTCCGCAGATTCCAAGTCCAAGCAATATATTTCTGTTCATTTTGTTGTCCCTCAAACGTTAGTTGGAACTTCCCATCGCGCTTTGCAATGGTTGATTCCGACCAGATGTAAAGAACATGTGCAATGAACATGCCAAACCTAGTACTGCCTAAACTATTTTGTAAAAGTGCGTCTACTACGTGACTACCGGACACTGACCAACGGAGAAATGTATCTCCATGCAAACCTGTGCGAAACAATCTATCCATTTAGTCAGTGCGCGGTAATGCGGCAGCGGCTTGCCCCGCAACAAATCCTGTAGACCATGCAGCCTGCAGGTTGTATCCACCCACCGGCCCAGCAATATCCAGAATTTCGCCACAGAGATACAGCTCGCTGATCTTACGGCTCATCATCGTACGGTTGTCAACCTCTCCTAGCGCAACACCGCCAGCGACAACCTCTCCGCGCTCAAGCGGCACAGCCCGCACTTTTCCAAGCACCCATCCCTTAAGAGCGACAACCAAACGCTGACGCGCCTTGGCGATAAAGTAGGCGCCCTTGACTTCCATGTCTAGCATCGCAACACGGGCGATCGGCCTTGCAAGCCGCGCAGGTGCAACGCTCTCAAGCAACGCCCCGACCGAACGCCGCGGGTAGTTCAAACACCACTTGTCAATTTCTTCGCGCAGCTGATCTTCGCGCATGTCTGGAAAGAGGTCCACTTCTGCAAGGGATGATTCTGGCCAGGCTTCCGCAATCTCACGCGCAACGCCAAGCGACACCGGTCCAGAGATTCCTTTGTGCGTAAACAGCATGTCACCGCGCCACCGCATCCGCTCCTTACCCTTGTCCCCTTGCGCATTCACAGCACGGGCACGAAGGACACAGTCCCTCAGTGACACGCCACTCCAATCAGCCGCCCAGTTGGGCGACTCTTCAAGGTAAAGGGGAGCAAGTGCAGCCGTCAGCGGAACGACGGTATGCCCAAGGGATGCCATCCACTTCCAACCATCCCCAGTACACCCAGTCAACGGGTACGAAGAACCACCCACGGCAATGATGAGTGCATCGGCACCGATACGGCTGCCATCGTCCATTTCGACACCAATGGCTTTGTCATTTGTGACCAGCACTCCATGAATCTTTGCCCCGAGGACAACATTGACACCAGCCTCACGAACGATTGCCTCCATCACCTCGACAACATCCTTGGCATCAGCAGGAGGCTCTGGGAAAATCCTGCCATCCGGGCGCGTGTACACTTCCAACCCTTTGTCGGTCAACAGCTTCAGGTAGTCATCATTTGTAAAAACGCGAAAGGCATTGCGGAGAAAGTTCGCTTCATTATGTCGAAACTTGTTGCGCACATCGTCCATGGGACCCGCATGGCAGAGGTTGCATTTACCACCGCCTGAAATGAGGATTTTGGTGCCGAGACGCTCCATTTTCTCAAGCAATGTGACGTGTGCTCCAGCCTTCGCCGCTGCCCACGCAGCTAGCATCCCTGCTGCACCACCACCAACCACGACTACTTTTCGCTGCGTTACATCATCCACTCTGGAACACTCATTTCTTTCCCACACGCTGTCATTGTTAAGGCTTGGTCACGGCCGCCCGGCGCAAGCGGTCAGCAACCGCCGCCCACTCAGCCCCATTTGGCAACCCTGCAATGACAATCCGCTTCGCACCAGCATCATCTGCCTGATGCAGACACGCATACAACTTTGCCGCAACCTCTTTTGGCTGCACGCCAAGAGGCAAAATCCGCTCACCTATTGGCGGATTCTCTCCAATCCAAAATGTCCAAACATCAGGGGCAGACAAAGCACCTGGATCCGGCCGCGCACCGGATGGCAAAACATCTACAGGACAGTGGGGAGCATAGTGCCGGAGGGCCTGTCCTGGCGAGCGGACCGGACCGGCCCCTCTCACATCCGCCTTTTCGGCCAC
>CAIYBQ010000160.1 GCA_903924445.1 uncultured Armatimonadota bacterium
GAAGCGGAAAGCACGCATCAAGTGTTTAACGCAATCACCGATGGAATTCACCTGTTCCGGATGCACGCCTTTTACCTGCTCTCTGGATTCTTTGTAGCGTTGGTTGCTGCCAAGGATACATCGAAGACATCGGCCTGGAAACGTATATCCCGCTTGGCGATTCCGATGCTCTTTGTCGGCTTTACCGCTAACACCCTCATGAATCAGCTGTCAAACGCATGGCAATTCGATACAAACATCGCCTCCTATGTCATCAAAGGCCAGTGGCTAGGTCCCCTGTGGTTTGTTGGTAACCTGATTGCCTACTACGCTCTGTCGCCAATCCTCCTGACGGTCATCGACAAGCTCACATTCCTAAACCGAACACGCCTCTGGATGATAGGGCCAGTGCTTGTCGCGACGGCCGCTGCGATGGTGATTGCAGTTTCTCTCTGCGGCAAGTACTTCCCCGAAATGTTCGTCATCCTCCATTTCAAGAACCTCTTGATGTACTTGCCGGTGTTCGTTTTGGGACTGCTTTTGCATCGTGTAATGGATGTCTTTACAGCGGCACTATCCCTTCGCGGCAGCCTGGTGATCTTTGCTTCCGCACTCGGGATGCGCTTAGTGGCGTCATCCCTGCACTTTTACGACATCCACTATGTCCTCGGCGAGACCATCCAGCAGTACTTTGGACTGGCCGTTGCCCTTGCAGTGATTGCGCTGTTCAACCAGCTGGCAAAACCTGGTCCTGTGCTGAAGTACTTTGTGGATGCTAGCTACACGCTCTACCTCGTTCATATGCCGGTCATCGTCGTGCTCCATTCGCTCTTAGCACCTCTCCATCTGGCCTGGTATGTGGAATATCCGGTTATCGTCGGAATCACAACCTATCTCTGTCTTCAGCTACACCACAACATCGTTGCGCGTATTCCGTTTGTGGCTTGGTTGCTGAATGGAACTCCGATAAAGCGTGAAGGTAAGTGTGTCAACATCAATGTCGGGCACTCGGCGGCCTGATGGGGTAGTTGGATTGCTCTCTGGAAAACTCCAGTGCTGGTGTTCAGAGAGCTGATCCAAAATTCGACCCAGAGCTAGCTGTCGTTCGTGCCACTCCAATATGTTGCGCCGAGAAACAACAACGTGACCACGATCATGATCGGAAGAATGCCTGGTGTCTGCTGGCGTGTGATGACAAATTCGCCTTGCCCCGGAGTAAACATCTGACCGGAGTTCAACCGGTCGTACATCGGGCGCGAGCTACGGCCAAACGACATCTGTCCGGTGGTGATGAGCGAGTACACATTTACCCCGCAGCCAATCGCAAGGAGTCCAAAAACAATTGTCAGTGTTGAGAAGCGAAAGCGCATGGGTCTCCTCCAACCAAAATCCATTCATGCAGCGAAATGCAGAAGTTAGTCATAGGACACTTCATTCACTGCTGTCCAGAACGTCGCAAAACCAAAGATGATGAAAAGGACAATCATGATGGGAAGCATCACAGGCAGATCGCTCCGCTCTGTCAACATCCGGGATGCGCCACGGCCGACAAACATTTGGCCGCTGGTCATCAAGCGGAATATCGCCAACCCGCAACCATATGTCAGTATCCCAAACAGGACGAAAATCAATGAGAAGCGAAACTTCATGAGGGGCGTTCACTCCGCTCAAGGATGCCATCGACTAAGTCCAGAAGCGTTTTCTGAAAGTACTCCAGCCACTCTTCATCTGTAAAAGTCACTCCAAAAGCCTTCTCAATATCGCTTATCGCTGCCGTGTCATCGAGGCCATCCTCGTATGCCCACATCGCCACGGCTACCGGATCCCAAGGCACAAAGCTTGTATTCGGCCAACCAAAGTTGTCATCGATAATCGTCAGTAACTTCAGTGCTGCTGCTTGCTGATGTTGGTTGCCCCAAACCGTGACCGGGATATCTGGACGTCCACGCAGTA
>CAIYBQ010000161.1 GCA_903924445.1 uncultured Armatimonadota bacterium
ACTTGGGTTGTGATCCCCGGTCGTTGTCCGTAGATAGCCCCAATGCGAAGGACCATCATCGTCTGATTTTTCGTCAGGACGATGAGATCAGCAAACGACGATCCGGGAAGAAACGGTGCCGTAATTGGCAGTATTCCAGGCACGGCCGACAGCATTGAAAACTGTAGATTTGCCAATGCAACGCTCTTGATGACCCATCCAGCAGCGGCACTGCGTAAACCTGGGAAGCGGCGCCCAAGTGCAACTGCAATATCTGGCCGAAGCTCCATCATTCGTTTCGCACAGGCATCAAACGTTCCGGAAAAAGAAATGCTTGCCGCATCCCTCATCCCAAGCAAGGTTGTCTCCGGAGTTACGTACAACCTGAATGCATAGATCCTAGATGTCGCAGCATCCGGGGGTTCGGCATAGTGGACGACGTAGCGGCTCGCGTTATCACCATCACAAAGCAGCGCGATGGTAGCCTGACAAAGGGCTTCATCCCCTATCACTGCAATCCGCGCTTCGCGCATCGCTTCGGTCGTTACGACGCGCGGGCTTACTTCGGACACAATCCTCCACCACGACATTGCTGTGCCAGCGTGATCAGTCCAGAGCATTCCCATTTGTGCTTATCTTCCCAGTGACATATAAGGTGCCCGCGATTGGTCCATCAGCTCACGAACCTGAGGTAGCATCCCGGGATCCGCATCGTAGAGCCATTCATTCAAAGCAGCAGGATCGATTTCCTCGCGTTCGCTTTCCAGGAGACGGCGCACGATGCCTTTGTCACATCGCTTTGCAAGGTCATCAATCGTTGAAATATCCGGGTGCAAGGATGTCCGTCGGTCCCAGCGCTGTTTGCCATCTGATTCTTCGTTGCTATCGAAAGCAAAACACCATGTGTAGAACAGCTGATAGACCGTAGAGTTGACCGATTCCCAAGGGACACCAGGTCGCTCAGCCTCAAACCACGCATGAAGGCGGTCCTTTGCTTCCTTGAGGCTCACTGGCTCAACATGATCCGCCCGGAACATCGCAAACAATGTGTCCAGCACGGCTTTGCGATCAACGTACGGTACGTGGCGAAAATTCAGGTCACGGAGAACGGTACGGTAGCGTTCAGCGAGTGGAGAAAATGTAAGCGGTTGAGGCAATGACTTGGCAAGGTCTACATAGGCTTCCGCCCAGGTAAGCCCCATGGCCGCCGACAGCGTCGTGGGGCAAACGATAAACCCGGCTGCTTCATCGGCGACTAAGCGGATTTCCCGACCATAGCGACTGAGAAAGGCAGCAAAGGTTCCACAGCCAAACTGTGATTCCAGGAACCCCGGACAGGCAGCTTCCACGGCGCTTCGCAGGTCACGTAAAGGAACCGGGACATTGCCACAGGCATCCATCGCATCCGCGATCAACCGTGGAGGATCGGCAACAATGCTGGTACCGGATGTACCCCGTGGGTTGACCCACTGGCGATCAACAATGTCATCGTAGTAGATGAAGGCATCGCATGCCTTGGCAAGATACGCACTCGAGTTTGCGCGTACGCCGAGGCCAATTACGTGGCGGCCAAGCTCACGCAGCTTCATGACTAGAGGCGTGAAATCACTGTCCCCAGACACTATCGCTACATGGGTGATTTCAGAGTGCCGCAGCGCAGTCTCCATCGCATCGATAGCGATACGAATGTCCGCCCCATTTTTACCGCGTTGTGTCAGGTGAAATGTTTGGACCGGCTCCGTTGCATTGTCTAGGAGATCACTGCGATAGTCGCGACAATAGCCCCAGTCAGCGTAGGCACGCTTAACAATAATCCGTCCGTTGGTGCTATCCAAGATGGCTTGGAGCATCCGGTGGATATCGACACGGGATGGCTCGAACTGTTCTTCTATGCTTCGGCGAATATTGTCGAAGTCAATGAAAACAGCAACTTTGACATCTGGCGCGACTCTATCCATTATTGTGTTGCGGGCTTCTTGAACTTATTACGCAGCTTTGCAAATGAAAGTTCGCCACGTCCAAAGATTCCCTGCGGGCGGACCAGCATCATCACAATCAAAAGGAGCGCATACGAAACCAGACGGTATTGGTTGAACTGGGCTCCAAGCGATGAGCGAAGAATCTCGGGAAGCGCTGTCAGGACCAGTGCACTGATGATGCTTCCGGTAACCGACCCAAGTCCGCCAAGGACAACGATGGTTACGAAGTCAAACGAGCGTACAAAGTTGAAGCTGCTGATGAGAATCGTCTGCTCGTAGTGCGCAAAGAGTGACCCACCAACACCGGCAAAGAACGACCCGATGACAAAAGCATTGACTTTGGTGCGGGTTGTGTCGATCCCGACGGCTTGCGCGGCAACTTCATCCTCACGAACGGCAAGGTACTGCAATCCGGAAATGGAGAAGCGCAGGTTCCGCGCGAAGAGAATCACAACGATTGCAACACCAAAGACCCAGAAGAAGTTTGTGATGGCAGGAACGGACACGCCGATGTCAAGGTTTCCGCTGAAGCCACGCGGGCCGCCAACACTATCGTTGTTTTCGACGATCACCCGGATGATCTCACCAAAGCCAAGCGTAACGATTGCAAGGTAGTCACCACGAAGGCGAAGACTTGGCAAACCAACGATATAGCCAATCAACGCAGCAGCGAGGCCACCCGCGAGCATCGATGCAAGCATCGGACCCGCTCCAACCGCCAGCGACATCCAGCCAGTTCCAATCTGACCATCTTTTGGCAAATGCCCAAAAATGTCATTGTGGCCATAGACCGTCAGGGCTGCACCGACGTACGCACCAACGGCCTGGAAACCGGCATGTCCAATTGAAAACTGTCCAGTGAACCCATTGATCAGGTTTAAAGAGACTGCCATGATGACGGCAATCCCGGACAGCATCAGCACCCGGTAGACAAGGTCATCCATGTAGATCGGCAGAATCACCGAAAGGGTTGCCAACACACCTAGAATGGCCAGTGCGATGACATAGTTGATAGGTTTTGTCATCTCAGACTTTCTCCGGTGTGTTTTTACCAAGAAGCCCTGCAGGGCGAATCAAAAGAACAAGAATCAAAATCAGGAATGCGACGGCATCCGTCCAGCGACTGGGGTCAAAATCGATCGCACCAAGCTTGATATGCGGTGCACCTTTGATGAACGATTCGGAAATGCCCATCAGAAGTCCGCCGAGCATCGCACCAGGAATTGAGCCAATTCCTCCGACGACAGCGGCGACAAAGGCCTTTAAGCCCATTTGTACACCCATCAGAGGTAGCAGACTCTTAAACGTCAACCCCCCAAAGAGCACACCACCGGCGGCGGCAAGCGCAGCACCAATGCTGAACGTAAACGCGATGACATTATCTGTCGGAATACCCATGAGTCCAGCAGCATCGAAGTCGTGCGACACCGCACGCATCGCCTTGCCCATTTTGGTACGTTGAACGATGTACCAGAGCACTGCGACGAGGATTGCCGACACGATGACCATCACGAGCTGGTGCTTGGAGATAGTGATGCCCCCTGCTTGAATCGTCGATTCAGGCCCGGATGGCAAAATCTCAGGATAGAACTTTGGGTTCACGCCGAAGACGAATGGTAGCTGTGCAGCACCTTCGATGAACAATGACACGCCAATAGCGGTGATCAGAGCCGTCAATCTGGGGGCGCGGCGAAGGGGACGATAGGCAAATCGTTCAATCAACAGCCCGAGCAATACACAGGCGGCCATAGCGATAAATAATATCGGCAGCAGCTGAACAAGCCCCGCAAATACCGTTTTTTGTGCCGACACCTTCAGCCAGCCACAAGCATAAAAGCCTACGAATGAGCCAACCATGAAGACATCCGAGTGCGCAAAGTTAATCAAGCGGAGGACGCCGTACACCATGGTGTAACCCAGAGCAATGAGGACGTAGACACTGCCGAGCTG
>CAIYBQ010000162.1 GCA_903924445.1 uncultured Armatimonadota bacterium
CTGGCCCTTCTTCACGGTCTCGTTGAAGAAGCCGAGTTCGGAGGGCCAGATGGTGTTGAAGATGATGCGACCGACCGTGGTGACAATCGTGCTGCCGGTGGCTTCGCCGTGGACCGTCTTGCGATTGAAGTCAGGGTTAGCGAAACGGACCCAGTCATGCAGGTGGAGCGAGCCTTCGGCTTCGGCGAACGTCGCCTCGGACACGGAGCCCAGCACCGGCAGGTGGGTGTTGGCCGCCGGCTTGTCAGCGGGTTCGAGCGTCAGGTAGTAGGCGCCGAGCACGATGTCCTGGGACGGCGTGAGAATCGGCTTACCGCTGGACGGCGAGAAGATGTTGTTCGTGGACATCATCAGGAGCTTGCACTCCATGATGGCTTCCAGGGACAGCGGGACGTGGACGGCCATCTGGTCACCGTCGAAGTCCGCATTGTAAGCGGTGCAGACGAGCGGGTGGACGCGAATGGCTTCGCCTTCAATGAGGATCGGCTCAAACGCCTGAATCGAAAGACGGTGCAGGGTCGGAGCACGATTCAACATCACTGGATGCCCTTTGGTGACCTCTTCGAGGATATCCCAGACTTCCGGAGTCTGGCGCTCGATAAGTTTCTTGGCGCTGCGAACGGTATGAACGTAGCCAAGTTCCTTGAGGCGGCGAATGATGAATGGTTCGAAAAGGACAAGAGCCATTTTTTTGGGCAACCCACACTGGTTGAGTTTGAGTTCAGGCCCGATGACGATGACCGAGCGGCCTGAGTAATCGACGCGCTTGCCGAGAAGGTTTTGACGAAAGCGTCCGCCTTTGCCCTTGAGCATGTCGCTGAGAGACTTGAGCGGGCGATTTGCGGCACCGGTTACGGCGCGACCATGACGACCATTGTCGAAGAGAGCATCGACAGACTCTTGAAGCATGCGCTTTTCGTTACGAATGATGACCTCGGGAGTTTTGAGCTGCAACAATGTGCGAAGACGGTTGTTGCGGTTGATAACGCGGCGATAGAGATCATTGAGATCGGAGGTGGCGAAACGACCACCCTCAAGTGGAACGAGAGGACGGAGGTCCGGCGGAATGACAGGCAACACACTCAGGATCATCCACTCGGGGCGCGTGTTTGAGCCTGCGAAACCTTGCACCAATTTGAGGCGCTTCGAGAGTTTTTTGCGCAGTTGCTTGCTGCGTGTTGAGCCCATGGACTCCTCAATTTCCCTCTGCACAACAGCTAAATCCATGGATGCAAGGATTTTTTGAATCGCTTCGGCACCCATGCCAGCAGTGAATTCCTCACCATACTGCTCCTCGGCATCACGGAATTCGGCTTCGGTAAGAAGCTGGCACTTTTCAAGAGGAGTGCTGCCTGGATCGATAACAATAAAGTCCTCGTAATAAATCACACGCTCCAAAGCGCGAGAGGTCATATCAAGCATGAGTCCCAGTCGGGAAGGCATGCATTTGTAGAACCAGATGTGCGAGACTGGCACAGCGAGGTCGATGTGACCCATACGTTCACGACGCACGCGGGAGAGTGTAATCTCAACACCACAGCGGTCGCAGATGACGCCCTTGTGTTTAATACGCTTATACTTGCCACAAGAACACTCCCAGTCACGGGTCGGGCCGAAGATACGCTCACAGAAGAGGCCGCCCTTTTCTGGTTTGAAGGTGCGATAATTGATGGTCTCGGGATTTTTTACCTCTCCCTTGCTCCAGGCACGCATGGCATCGGGGGATGCCACCGTGATGGCCACCTCGTCAAAACCAACGGGTTTCGCTTCACCAACGGATTCGTTGAAGTTTAGATCTTTCATTTATGATTCGTCAGGTTGTGTCGGATTTTGATTACGGGATTAGGCCAGGCCTTCAGTGAGGGAGGCGGGTTGTTTGCCACCAACGCGGACATCGAGTCCGAGTCCTTGCATTTCTTTGATGAGCACGTTGAACGACTCTGGAACACCGGCTTCGAGGGAGTTGTCACCTTTGACAATGCTCTCGTAGATGCGAGTGCGGCCGGCGACGTCATCCGATTTCACAGTAAGGAGTTCCTGGAGTGTGTAGGCTGCTCCGTAGGCTTGGAGCGCCCAGACTTCCATTTCTCCGAAACGCTGACCACCGTATTGGGCCTTGCCGCCGAGCGGTTGCTGGGTAACGAGGCTGTATGGTCCAACGGCGCGGGCATGAATTTTGTCTGCAACCAAGTGGCCGAGCTTGAGCATGTAGATATAACCCACAACGACTTGCTGGTCGAAGGGCTCTCCGGTAAGCCCGTCATAGAGGGTGGACTTGC
>CAIYBQ010000163.1 GCA_903924445.1 uncultured Armatimonadota bacterium
CCCGTGGCGGTAGAGTAGACACATGGACCTGATTTCACTTGCGGGCGTGGTCGGTGAGCTGACACCCCTCCTGACCGGCGCATCCGTACAAAAGGTGCAGCAGCCAGACAAATCAAGCGTCTATATCCAGTTTTTCAGCCGCTCTGGAGCCTTCAAGCTGCGCATTGCGACTGACCACACGGCGCCCCGCTTTCACATTTCGACGCGCAAAGATCCGCAACCGCCATCCCCGCTTGGGTTCTGCCAGGTCGCTCGAAAGCATATTGAAGATTCCATTTGCACCCGAATCGAAATGCCCGGCCCAGACCGCATCGTTTGGATGCATTTTGAAAACCGCTCTCCTGATCCTAAAGGCGATAGCCGCTGTGCGTTCATCTTTGAGCTGATGGGTCGAAACTCCAACCTCATTTTGGTTGGTAACAGTGGCGTGGTGCGCGGTGTGCTGAGGCCGATTGCTGCGACATCCCCGAGGCCCCTCAAAATCGGTCAGAAGTACACAGATCCACCTGGCCTGCGCACCGATGTAAATGGATCGTACGGTCCATTGGTTGACCGGGAAGCCGCGGCTCTTGGCGGTCCAGAAAACCGTGCCGTGCTCCTTGCCCGTGCTCTCAAGCTGCCGCACTCCCCCGTCCTCGTCGCAGATGCGGATGGCACTCCAGAGTTCGCCTGGCCATTCCTGCTCAAACACATCCCGGCCGAGCGGCAAACCGACATCACCAATATCAGCCGCGCCTGGGACAACATCACGCGTAGTCAGCAAGCCGATGCGACATCCGGGAAGTTCTGGCAGGCCGTTCAGCACCGCCTCGATGATGCCCTTACTTACCGTGAGAAGCGGACAGCGGAGCTGGAGCGCACGCTTGCGGAGGCTGGCCGGGCGCAGGTGGATGAAGAAACGGCATCGCTGATCATGGGCCAGCTGGGGAACATCGCTCCCGATGCCCCATCGGTGATCCTTGAAGACTGGTTCAATGGCGGTTCGCGTCAGGTTGAGCTGGACCCAAAGCTGACACCTGTTGAAAATGCGAATAAGTGGTTTGCAAAGGCGAGTAAGCTGCGGGATGCGGCGGAGCTTGCGGATGGTCGTCTGGCGGACACGATCAGCGAGCGGAGCGAGATTGCGGGCTTGTCTGTACGGCTGGACACACTGCTTGCCGGCGGGGATCCGGATCCATCTGACCCGGATGTCATTGACTTTCTGACTGAACTCGATGCCATCGCGCCCGAGCGTAAAGCTCATCAGCAACAAGCTGCTGGAGAGTCCAAGTGGGATGGCCACCGCATTCGAACCTATGACATCGATGGCTACACGTTTCTCGTCGGTGAAAATGCGACATCCAATGACTACCTCCTCACGCGTGTCGCGCGGCCGCAGGACATTTGGATGCATATCCGGGCGGGAACCGGCGCCCACGGGGTTATCCGTGTTGACAGCAAGGAAACGAAAGTCCCGGAGAAGCTGATTCGGCGAGCGGCGGCGATTGTGGCTGCCAAATCAGATGCAACCCGCCACGCAAGTGTGGCTGCGGTGGATGTGGCTGAGCGCCGGCATGTGCGGAAGCCGCGCGGAGCGAAGCCGGGGATGGCGGTTTATTCGCAGTGCCGGACCATCGATGTCGCGCCAGACCTCGGACACTAACAGAGCAATTAAGCCGCTGACAGGCAATCTAAGAGTGTCCCAACTGACATCTGACCTTTGGTAGGATGCGGTATGAACCGTGGATGTCCGCTTGAACAGATAGTCGCC
>CAIYBQ010000164.1 GCA_903924445.1 uncultured Armatimonadota bacterium
AGGCTTCGTTCTGGCGTGAACGTGCCATACGATATACGAGCGCATCGACGCAAAACGTTGTAACAGCAAAGTCATCTAGCTCTTCACGGTCAGCTGCACCGGGTAGTTGCTACCGGACAAAGGAATCGTGCGGACACGCACTTTTCGCACCTCATGCGGAGACAGACGGATACGAGAAAGCCGCGACTCCGTGCGTTGTGGCCATTGGAGAGAGTCGACACCCATGGAGCCTTCCACCCATCACACAGTTGTCTAGCTCTTAACGGTCAGCTGCACCGGGTAGTTGCTCCCAGACAAAGGAATCGTGCGGACACGCACTTTTCGCACCTCATGCGGGGCCAGACGGATACGGGCAAGCCGTGATTCGGCCGGTTGGTTGGTACGCGCAAGCTGGACCTTCCTGCCATCGATGGTAAACACAAACCCGGTGAGACCAGCCGTCGGTTCGAAAACAAAGTCGACATTTGCACTGGTTGCGAGCGGATTTTCGACTTCCACCTCGATGTCGTAAACAACCCCATAATTACCGAGCAGCGGCGGTGTTCCTTCGATGCCAGCAATCGGCTTGTTACCAATCTTGACAAACGCATACCCTTTTCCAACCACATGGCGCGCCTTGATCTGCTTGTTTGGATTTGGATAAACATAGGCAACGGGCTTCATCACATTAGACAAAATGGCATCCGTGACAGGCACTGGAACCAGCGCCGCGGAGATTCCAGAATCCTGGCGTGACTTTGATGCGGTGATTCGAAGGATGGGCTCTGGACCGGCGACGGTACGCAGCTCCATGATTCCACTGACGGTATGCGTGGACTTAACCTGCGGCATCAGTAATGGAAGTCTCGATTTCGGAGGCACGGTGACGACTAAGCCATTACGGTTGAGCAGATTACCCCAGTGCTGACTAACCGCCTGATAACCAACATAGACAGGATCGACCATCGGGCCCGGCTCACCGCCAATCCAAACGACTTGGCTGGGGTCATCTGAGTCGTTGATCAGCTCTACGAGACCTACAAAGGATTCCTTGAGGTCATTCTGGTGATGAAAGACAACGCGGTTCCCACCCGTCCGCAGACGTGCGTGATACAGCTGGCCATAGGAAATGACATTTTCAGGATTGTTACTAAACAGTAAATGCTCACTAGGGCCTGCAACCAGTGCCCGGTGGACAATAGGAACATCGATTCCAATCCGGACCGGAATCATATCCTTACCCCGGGCTTCGACCATCACCTCTGACTTCAGATTCTTTCCAGTCCTTGGTGACTTAACGGGACGCACCGGGTTGATCAAACTAACCAATGCTCCCGGGGTTGGCTTCAGGGCATTTAGACCATTCTGCGACACCAATGTGCCAAGACGATAGCCGGTCGGACCGGACCCAGTCACCTCTACAGGCGCAGGATCAACCAGCCTTGCCGCATACGGAAGAACGCTCACAGTCACTAAGACTTCTGCTCCGCCACGGCGCAGCGTGATGATATCTTTACCGAGCTCACTTGAGCGAACGGTTACTGTCCCATCCTGAACCACAGCACTGACAGGACTTTGCTCCCCTTTGGCGCGACCGATTTCAAGGGGCCCCTTTGCCACTCCGCCAATTTTGAGGACTTTGGTCACCCCCGGCGGAATGACAAGCGTCTCTATCCCGACCGTGAGTCCTGGCAGCTTTAGCGCCGCAACCAGCGCACTTTCCCAGCGCTTCGCAAGGTCGCTAGGCTTTGCGGTACCCGAAGCCTTGGCATCCGATGTGCCCGCAATCGCAATCACTACACCACCCGCCAGAAGCCGTGCCTCAGACTCCGCCTGATAGGCCTCCCGAACTCGCTTACGGGATGTCTTTGGCACCTTGATCGTGACGCGCTTCCGTTTACCGTTCACGCGGCGTGTTACACGCTTACTCACCATTTCCGTGACGCGCTTTAGGACACGGCGGTACTTGGTTTCAGACTCGACTTGGATGGTCACTTCGGATGGCGACAAGCCAGATGCAAGGAGAGGCGCGAGGCGCTCCGCGCCGAGTTTGACACGCTTTTCCGGCGAAAGACCCGAGCGAGAAACCCGGCTCCTGACAATCAACTGATCGTTTACCAGAAGCTTTGAACCACTTGTTTCCACGTAGGCAGTCCACTTCCCCTGTGGCCCGGATGCAATGGAGCCGGCACAGACAAACATCGAAATGAGCGATGCTGCAATCAAGTGGTGCATATCAGTGAGGTCCAATTCTATGAAACTTACGGTCCATTTCACGATGAGGAAGCGCTAGGAGAATCGGCCGGCCGTGTGGGCACGTGAATGGGTTCTTCATGCTGGCGAGGTCAGCCAACAGCTTTACCATTTCATCCATTGTCAGGGGATCGCCCTTTTTAACTGCGAGGCGACAGCTGGCCATAATCAATGCTGCTTCATTTGGGAGATCTAACCGACGGCTTCCCTGCGTATGCGCAAGGTCATCCAGAATCGATGAGATCATCCCAAGATACGGCTTCTCAAGTACCGTCGCAGGCACAGAGCGAACAACAACCGTATCGGAGCCGAAGACATCGATATCAAAGCCTGCCCGCAGAAGGACATCCCGGTACTTGACCGCAGCTTCACGCTCAACTGGACTCACAGGAAGCGTCGCAGGGATGACGAGATTCTGAGCCACAATCCCCCAGCTATCCTTTTCCGTTGCCGCGCCATTCATAAACTGCTCGTACAAAACGCGCTCGTGTGCAACATGCTGGTCGATGAGAAGGATGGCATCATCGGTTTCGGCCACGATGTACGTGTTCCGGCTTTGCCCGATCACACGTAAGCGGCTGATTGCATAGCCATCAAAGCCAATGTAAGCATGAGACTCGGCACCCTGTGCGGTTGCATCACCTCCCGGATGGACAGCGTCGGAGGCTGATGGCTGCTCGAAAAGTCCATCCAAGGGGCGGCTTGGGAGCTCTGCAAACACATCCGCGAAATTGCTCATCGTCGTGCGTGGCGGCGTGGATGGCCGTGAATAAATCACAGGCTGCGGCATGCTCGGCGTTACATTGACTTCCGGGATCAACCCACCCGTCAGGAGGGCATCCTCGACAGCACGGGCGATTACCGCAAAAATGTCACCATCACGGGTAAAACGGACCTCGCTCTTTGCTGGATGGACATTGACATCCACATACCTTGGATCAATCTCAAGAAAGATCACCGCAAGCGGGTGGCGATCGCCTTCAACCAGTTTACGGAATGCCCGGTCAAAGGCGACTTGAAGAACACGTGAGCGTACAGCCCGGTTGTTCACGAAGAAGTATTGCCCCGCCCGCGTTGCCTTTGTGACACTTGGTTTAGATACCCAGCCACGCACCGTCAAGCCCGGCGTCTCACATGTCAGTGGAACCATGTCCTTAACCGAATCCCGGCCAATCACGGCACCCAGAGATGCCGCGACATCGCCGGTACCCGCGAACTGCAGGATCGTCTGACCATCGTGCGTCAGTGTTACCGCGACATCCGGGCGGCTGAGGACAAGACGCTGGAGGAAATCTGAAATGTGGTTTAGCTCGGTCTGGTTTGATTTTAGAAACTTCAGGCGTGCTGGGACGGTCGAAAACAGGCTGGCCACGCGAACCTCGGTGCCATCCGGACACGCAGCCGGCCCTGTAAATGTCACATTTCCATGCTGAATCACCAGCTGCGTTCCAACCTCATCGGTTCGGCGCTTTGTCGTTAGAGAGAAGTCTGAGACGCTGGCGATGGATGGAAGTGCTTCCCCCCGGAACCCAAACGTGGTGATTTCGAGGAGGTCATCTGCGGTGGTGATTTTGCTCGTGGCGTGTCGCTGAACAGAAAGCACGGCATCAACTGGACTCATCCCACAGCCATTGTCCCGAACGACAATCAGGCCGCGTCCACCATCCTCGATGTTGACATCGATTCGGGTAGCACCCGCATCCATGGCATTCTCGACGAGCTCTTTGACGACGCTGCTCGGCCGCTCGACGACTTCACCCGCGGCGATCTGGTTGCTTGTGTTGTCATCGAGGAGACGAACAGTCGCATCGGCATCCCCAACATAGCCCGGAACAGGCGCTGCGGTATCAGGGGATGATGGATTCATTCAGCAATTCTACCGGAGGTGGATAGCGGATGAGGGGATGAATTTTGGGATGGTTGGCAACAACGGACTACGCACACAAATGGTGGTTATGGTTGTTCGCATACAGGCTGACAGAAACCAATAGCCCCAACAGTGGACACGCCACCGCAGGGCTCGATTCATCCAACAAAAGTGCGACTACAGAAGCGGCAGCAAGTGTGCACGGGCACGGCTAAGCCCACGCTTCTCGCCATCCTCGGTGTTGTTATAGCGGAAGTCCTCAAGCTCAATCGCAATCGTGCCATCAAAGCCATGACGGTTCAGCTCAGCACAAACATGCGTCCAGTCCACATCCCCTTCACCAGGAATACAGTAACGCCAGTCGCCGCCGCTCCAACCGATGGCCTTATCCACAGATGGCCCGAGGTGGCCATAGAGGTACTGCCCCTCAGCATCCCGCGCCGTGTCTTTCCCATGCGCGTGGACAACAAGGTGGCCAAACTCACGCAGGTAGCGCTTGTAGTCAACGCCAACACGCACCAAGTGGCTTGGGTCGTAGTTCATGCCAAGCGTACCGGATGTATCCGCAGCAAACATAATGCGCAGGGTTTCGGGCGTTACACCGATGGCACTGAGGTTCGGTCCCGGCCAGCCTTCCATCGCGAAACGGACACCGACTTCCGCCGCGACGGCTCCGACATCGGGAAAGGCTTTACAGAAGTTCTCAACGCTGACACCACGGGCCTGCGTGTGGTCCGCCGGGTAGAAGACACAAAATGCCTTTGTCCCTCCGACAGCAGCAATCGCACGCACACGCGCCGACACTTCTTCAATGCCTTCCGCACGCACAGCATCATCTGAAGACAACAGCTTCTGCGTCGGACCAAGGTCAATGGTCCCGATCGCGAGTCCTGCCGCATTCAGGGCATCCACGCGTTCCTGTGATGGTTCCGGCAAATCGATGCTATCAAAGCCAGCACCCGCACACCACATCGCAAACTCTGGAAATGGGAGCCGGCTGCATGCCCCAGGAAGCCGTAAACCGATTGTCATCATGTCCGGGCGGTTCGCCGCCGGGGGGCCGCTTTCCTGCCGATGTGTCTACTTGTCGTTTACTTCATCCAGCCAAGCCATTTGAATCGCTTCCAAGCGACTCTCATTTGCACGGCCATTGGACACATCCAACGGACCACCCGTAAAGTCAGGCAGCTCAGACACCATCCGGGCGAGATCGGTAAATCGCACCTTAAGCGGTTCAAGATCCGGGTGCTCTTCCGTAAGTCCGATCGCGATATCCTCGATGTCATCCCATCCAAATGCTGGCATTGTGTGGCGTCTCCGATGCAGGTATTGCGGGTTGATTCTACCTGATTCGGGAATCTCCATTTACATAGCCGGCGACATCCACCTCGGCATCCGCACGGTGTGATCGGTACACTTCCATTCCATTGCGGAACACGAGAACCGCCGGCAGAGCACGCACCTCGCAGCGAACAGCGAGGTCAGCCTCTTCATCGACATTGACCGTGTAAATCGTCACATTTGTCGAACCCGACAAAGCCTGCTCCAGCACACCCGCAATTCGTTCGCAGGCAGCACAGCCGGCAGACCAGAATTCGATGACATAGGTGCGCGCGTTGTCCGCTATGTCATCATCGAACGATGCGCTGTTTATCGCCTCCGGGCCACCCGGCGCGTGGCGGAGAAAGCCTTTAGGCATCGTGATGTGTCATCCAGTCCTGAAGAATGCCTGCCGTGATGTGCGGTTGGTCCAGCTGGATGCAGTGCGATGCCCCAGCAACCACCATCAGCTCGGCATTTTGAAGACGGTCCACAATGCGCTCCCGAAGTGCATCGGAGCTTCGCAGCGGATCGTTCTCGCCGTGCAGTACCAAGGTAGGAACGTTGATGTTTGCAACCCCATTGGAGATGTCGGCCGGGCGGCCATCAGTCAACCACCACGCGTAGGCATCACGGCTTGCAAGCTGCGCCCATGCAACCACAGGTTCCGTGTCGCTTGCCCACCCGCTCACTAGCGCAGACAACGCATCGACATTTGCAAATGCAGCCAGCTGTGATGCGAGTGCCTCTGAAGAGACAATAGTCGCATCCGGGTAGCTGGGGGCTAGGAGGATTAGGCTTTGTAGCCAGGCTGGTTGGCGTGCCGCGATCTGCATCGCAATCTTTCCACCCATGGATAGCCCCAAAAGGTGAACGCCACCGGGGATGCGCTCTGCGATACCAGTCACATAGTCCGCGTAAGCATCCAGTGAATGGTCGAAGCCATCATCCGATGTGCCTCCAAACCCGGGAAGATCTGGTGCCACAATATTGACATCAGTAAGCTCACCCGCGAGGGTTGAAAACGTCGCGGATGTCATCGGCCAACCGTGGATGCAGAGCAGAGTGGTATTCAACCTAGACTAGCCATCCGTTGGTTTGCGTAGATCAGGCACAAACACCACGTACGTTCCTGTTGCTTGGACCTTTGGAACAGCTGCGGATTTGATAGAGCCCTTGACGGGAACGACTTGAATCACCGTTGAGCGATGACCAAGCGGCCGGCGCCATTGCAAACGGGCAACGGTCCCGAGGCCGCTCTCGGAGTGAAAGCCGCCATTTATGTGGAGCACGACGCTCCCGGTTGTCATCGCACGGTGGATGGACTCTGCCATGGTGTCATCCCTGGTGCACTGCGCCTCGTAGATACGACGGAGCATCGCAGGGTCCATCGCCGGTCCGTGACTGCCACCCATCCCGGACATCGTTTCCGTAAACTTGTCAGAATACGCATCAGCAGCAGGCGCAATCACTGTCTTTGCAGCAAAGCGACGCTCGGATTCGGGGAGCTTTGCAAGAGCATCGATGCCGCCCTGGCCAACCTTACGGATGATGGAGTTCGGGCAGTTCGCCGCAACGACAGGGACCATGTTCTTGGCTGCAAAGCGGACCATCGGGGCATAGTCGGTCGCGTAGTTACCCCAGAGCTTGGTCTTCTTTCCGAGCTCATCCTCGGTGAGGACACCTGCGAGGTGCTGGTCAAGAACGACTTGCTGGTCCCGCTCAAACATCTCCATGGTCAAAATCAAGCGGCGCCCTACGCGCTCGTGGAGGTCTTCGAGGATTGCGAGCTCCATGCGATGCGTCTCAGGATCATCGTGCTGCTCGCCTACAAATACGGCATCCGACTTGGCTGCATTATCAAGCATCGACTTCCAGCGGACTTCTTTGCCCGTTGCGGTCTCGATGATTCGAAACTCAGGTTCCTTGGCGATCGCCATGGATGGAACGAGTGCAACACCAGCGAGTCCAAGCAATACATCACGACGATTCATGACCAACATCCTTTCCAAAACCTAAACCAAGAAGCAACGTTTCGAGCGTGCCGGGTGTAGCTGTCGCTCCAGATGGTTCATCACACGCCAGCGTACTAACCTGTTCGGCCCATCCCAAAGGTATTCCTAGTTTAGTGCAATGTGGCTCGCTTTGAAGCGACGAATGGACGAGCAAAGGGATGCTATCCAATGTACGCAGTCTGAGAATGGTTTTGAGGCGTTGCACTCGCATCGCGAGTTGTGTAGCGGCATCACTTGCATCGCCGCCACCCATCGCGATAAGGAGCG
>CAIYBQ010000165.1 GCA_903924445.1 uncultured Armatimonadota bacterium
ATTGCAACGACAAGTGATATCGGCAAGGCGCACATCGCGACCGCAACGCGAACGATGTCAACTGCAATGTGTACTCTAGCAATAACGCACATCAAAACAACAATAGGATAGTGAACCAGATAGAGACTATAAGAATAACTTGCGACTCTGGATAGGATTGGAGTTTCGAGACCGCACTTTATCGCATGTATTGGCTTAAGCGTTGTTTCACCTGCAAATGACAAATTGAGAATCGTCAAACATGTCGCTATAGCAATCAAGACATCGATAGGAGCCTGAAGTGATGAAGCGTAAGCACCGCGATTTGTCATGATGATGCCGATGACACAAGCAAGTATGAGATAGCCGGCGTACGAAATAGATTTTACTGTAGCTTTGTATCTCTCTTGTGCATGACATTTGGTCCAGCAGAGAGCTGTCAATCCACCGAATGTAAAGTAGGCGACATACAGTTGATACTCGTATTGTAATGAATACCCGGCCATCGTAATCAGTATGGGAATCACAACGAACAATACGTTCGGAATCGTACGCCCTAATTTGCAAGCTAATGGCTGCCAAACGAGTGCAAAAAGCAAGTAGATCTGTACTTCAACAGCAACGGTCCAATGCGTTCCATTCAGAGAAGTAATGTATTTCGTAAAATTGTGAATGAGGAAAGTATGTGTGAACAAACTACCTGCAGAAACAACGGACGTTGTGGATTCGTTCTGTACCCAGTGACCGCAAAGTGTCATTACGATGGAAAAGACAAGTCCTGCAATGTAGGGAGGGTAGATCCTCTGAAATCGTTTCTTTGCAAAGCTACCTAGATCAAAGTTCCCTTTGAGAACGGGGAATGTTAGCACGAAGCCGCTCAGACAGATAAACACGACCACTGGAGCTTGCCCTACATTGAACATCGCCAGGATATTCCATAGCATTTTTGGTAATACAGGCGGATCATCACTGAATCTCAGGGCCTGATAAATGTGTTCCAGCACTACGATGATTGCCATCAACGCCCGAATACCATCGAGGAAAGCAAGGTGAACCTTATTTGTATCTCGTTTGCCCGAAAGACTTGTTTCGTTGGTGCGGTGGGCGTTCATTGTGCACTACAACGTGCAAATTGTATGCCATGGTTACCATGCTTATGCACGGCTAAAGTACGTTCTGAGTAAATGCTATTTATGTCACGCCTGCTTCGGGTAAGGTGAAGATCTATGCCTGCAACGAAACCTAAAGCCGAACGCATCGCCATTGTCGGTGGCGGTATCAATGGCATCATGACCGCTTGGGCTCTCTGTGACCGTGGGTATTCATTAGATGTCTACGAGCGCGGCGACCTGATGAATGAGACGAGCGCTGCGAGTAGCCGGATGCTTCATGGTGGCCTGCGCTACCTCTCAAAGCTGCGTTTCCATATGGTTCGCGACGCCTTGCTTGAGCGTAAATGGTGGCGGGATCAGAACACCGGGATGGTTCGTGAGTTTCTTGCCCACATCCCTGTTCGTAAAGGCAGCCTCCAGGAGCTGTTCATCTTTGGCGCGGGGGTGATGTTGTATTCCATCCTCTCTCTCGGATCGGGTTTTGGACACAGCCGCTGGGTGCCTCTGCAAACACTGCGCGAACGCTTTCCCGGAGCTTGATACAAGCAATCTCATCGGGACCTGGGGGTACACGGATGCCATCATGGATGACCGTGGCCTCGGCATTTGGGCCGCTAAGCAGCTCCAAAATCGTGGAGTTAAGTTCTTTACGAATACGCCAGTGTCATCGATGCGCTCGAACGGCATCACCCTACATCGTGGCGAAGAACGCCGCTACGATGTAGTTGTCAACGCGTCGGGGCCATGGGCCGCTGACCTGATTTCGGCAAGCAACATCAAGTCAAAAAACAACATAGGCTTGATGCTCGTACGCGGCTCACACCTCATCATCAAGCGTGAACTCAAGGAGGCGGTCGTCGGGATGTCCGGTGGGGTCGTGACCATTTATGGTGGTAAATGGTCCACCAGCCGCCAACTCGGACGCAAAACCGCGGATGCTGTTGAGAAGCGCTGAGTTAGAGGGATAGCAAAACGGTAACCTGAGTGAGGATTTGTGATGGGATCAGTACTGCATCCGTAATTCACAAAGTTTCTGCCCAAAAGTCACCTTGAGAACCACGCGATCCTTTTCAGAATCGTAGGTCCAGTGTTCAGTCGACAGTGGTTTTCCATCGATAGTGATTCCTGTTGGTTTTCGCTGAATGCCACCAAACAGCACGCCACAGCTTGCGCCTGCTTTGTATCCAAGACGTGCGATGAGGCTGTCTTCGGAGACATTGAGGAAGGTGATTTCTGCGATGCTCGAAATGGTCACGCCGCGCTGGCGCTGCGTCTGGATAGCGAGGTCTCGCCCCTGTGCGCGGAAGGTGTGCAGCCAGAGGTTTTCCGGGATGATAAATGCTGGTTTTGGCGTTATCAGATTCTCGATGGTGTCCGGGTAGAGCCCTTTGTGTGGCCCGGATGTCATCCAAGTCCGCTCCGCGGCAACGACCAGCAGCTTCGCGATGGCATCCAGTTCCTGAGGTTTCAAGGCATCGTTTGTAGAAGTAAAGCGTTTGGCACCACGTAGCTGCTCAGCCAGATCCTCGAGATGCCAGGCGAGGACAAGTCCCTGCCAGGGAACCGGGCGGCCAATCCATGAATGCTGGAAAAACGTCGTTCCAAAGGTTGGAATACAGCTGCCAAGCCGCGCGGGACGGTTGCTGTCTGGTGTGCAGTAGATGAACGGAAGCGAGGTCGCTGCCCAGTACTGTCCAAAACTAAGCCACTGAACATCATTGGTTGCTCGGAATGCCTCGACGCAGGCTGCGACATTCCAAGCCGCTGCCAGCATATCCGGCTCGTAAATCGGAACTTCCCAGAGGCTGGCTCCGCGCGGGAGCTGATAATTTCGGATCCGGTCGAGTGCCGCAAGGCCGGCATCCCGGCTGCGCACATCCCCAGTAACCCGCGCGTGACGCAGTAGCATCCATGTGGAGTGGCTAAACGTCCCGGATGTCTCATCCCCGCGGAGGCCAAGCGCATCCGGTGGGCCATCCGGCTGCTGAAGGCGAAATCCACCATCCGGTTCTTGGCGACGCCGCAGCGCGGATATCTCCAAATCAATCGCTGGTAAGGCGCGGGCGAGCTCTCCGGTGATAAATGGCAGTTCCCAACGACCGATATGGCTTGGGCCACGGTGTGCCTGGGAGTCCGCTGGGAGTTTATCGAGTGCCTTGTCCGCAGTATCACTGCTTTGTTTATTGGCGTTCCAAAGAGCATCCCATTTGAGCAACGCAACCGATGTCGGTATCGCTTCTAGGGAGCCATCCGCCGTGAAACGTAGCTGTTTGGTTACGGCATCGAATGAAAGCTGCATCCCCTTGCGCGCAAGGCTGTGGCGACCCGCTACGGTGAACGTGCTTGGAGGGGCATTGCGTGGACCGTAGTTGCGGAACCATGAAACGGCTGCGGCTGTACTGCGACCTGGGGTGCAGCGGACATCCACCCAGTCCCCGACATTGATAGCGGTTGCGCTTAGCAAATGGTTTTCGGCACCGCTGACTGCGGGCGATTGAAAGGTTACTGTCGCCGTGCGTGGGTTTTTCCAGCAGAGCGCGACGGTGTAGTCATCATCGGATGCTTTTGGACCGCCGCCGCCAAGCAGGCTGTCAGGCGAACCTGTTGGAGGGAGCTGTCTGTCGGGACGGGAGGCATTTGGTCCAAATGTGATGGCTGCCAGCGGGATGGTCAGCTGCATGTAATCCGGTCGGCTGCGGTCCGCGAGGGATTCGACAAACCCGCGTGTGCTGCCGGACATTTCGCCTCCGGTCAGGTATTCAAGCCCGGGGAGGAGAGCTTCGACTTTCGATGCACCATCTGCGCCGCGCTGCAGCGTATCGCCGGCATAGAGGGCTGGGAAGCGGGCAGTTGCCTTGGTTTTTGTCAGCCGGATTGCGCCTTTGATTGGGCTAACAGTGATGCTCACACCCGAGCCAATCGGCGTTAGAACGCCTGCGGGTTTCCAGCTGCCATTGATGGATGCATCCACAAACGCAAACCCACGCTTGCTGACTCGCAGGCGGGTGGTGCCGCTGACAACAGTTTTGAAATCGGATGCTTCGGCTTTTGGCAGCACGCGGATCGATGTGGTTTGCGGTTCATCCCCTGCCTGGGTTGCCACGAAGCGGACAGGTTTGCGGACATCCTTTTCGGATGGAACCCAGCGGACATCGACGGCGCCTGTCTGTCCGGCGGCGATTGCGGGGATACGGATGCTGTCCGGGAGGCGTGCGTTGCTGCTGAATTTGAATTGGATGGTGAACGGGTCAGCATCACCTTTGCCGCGGTTGATGAAACGGATGCGGATTGCGGTTGGGCGCCCGGCGGTCGGAAGGATGCTGGTTGGGAGGATGCCTGTGATGTGGACATCGGAGGGGTACGCGGCAACATTTGCGGGGCGCGGTGGATCTGGCAGAGGTTTACCAGCGTTATCGAAGGCCGAGATGTAAACGGGGCCGGGAGAGCCTTGCGTGAACGGGATTGCATTGACGCCTTTATGCGCGGTGAAAGTGTCGGAAATGGGTGTTCGACCACTTCCCTGAAGCTGAATCTGCTGGGAGCGATCGGATGTAAACCACGCGATTCCTGTCCGTAAGAGGGCAGCATCCGGCTGTACAACTTCGACAATCGGCTCACCGATGAGTGCCCAGTCGTAGGAATCCGTACCGTTTGCATCCGTGCCGAATTCAATCGTTACGTTACGCCCGCTGAACTCGGTGATATCAACCGTTGCCGGCTGCCACTCTGCCGTCTTTTGGAAGCGCTGTAGCTTGAACTCACCTTCGACCCGACAGCTGAAGAGGATGCCATCCGGGGGTGGGGTCGCCCCGCGCGGGATGCCATCTGAAATCCCTGTTTGGAAGCGCAGGAGTATCCGTTCGCCGGCAGCGATTTTGGGGAGCTGGAGCTGAGTTGCGGCGCGCGTCGGAGGTCCGATCACATTTGGGTGGAGGAAGATGGCATTCAGGAGGCGGCCACGGCTG
>CAIYBQ010000166.1 GCA_903924445.1 uncultured Armatimonadota bacterium
ACAACCCAAAGATAAACAGGAGGTGGTCGACGCCCTCCCAGATATGGATAGCTCCGAGCCACAGGAAGTCGATGACATTGCGCATCAGGTTTGACGCGAGGTTGCTTGCATCCACCGTTGTGCTCTCACCAGGCTTGAGGTTACGCTGAAAGCCGGCGATGTTGATTGTTGCGATGGCATTGGGCAGATAGTCAAACAAAGTGGATGCGATCTGCAACGGCTTTGCTTCTCCGCCTGTAGTACGTGCATAGCGAATGAGAAGCTTAAAACGGGCCTTTGTCGGATCGAGACCTGCCTCGTGTTCAATCAGCTGAATCTCACCGGGGATAGGAGTTCCATCTTCACCTATTTGAAAGCGTTGATTGATGTAGGCCTCAAGTGCCTTCGATGCCGCAGGGGTGAATGAGTTGCCTTGCACACACTGAATGTCCTTGGTGACATCCGGGATTTGCGTGATGTCCTGGACGTTTCCAGTGAACTCAAGCGTGTAAAAGCTGATTTGTGGTCTGATCTTGATGGCCACTGGCTCCACTTGTAGCTGGTGTGCAAAGGTAAATGTAGACGAAACAAGGCATAGCGTAGCCAGCAGTGCACGGAGCGCACGGCGAAGTACATGTGACATGAAGAAGTTCTCCTCCAGATGAGTTATCGGGAAAAGGGTCGAACGGGAGTGTAGCCGTCAGATGATCGGGTTGTGGGTGAGCTGGAAAACAAACTAGCCTCCCGCATCATCGCTGGGAGGCTAGTCCTCTGAATTCTAGTCGCCAGGTCCCAGGTTGTCCCGGTTGTGCATCCCAGCCGG
The DNA here is from genome assembly GCA_903924445.1 of uncultured Armatimonadota bacterium. GTDB lineage: Bacteria > Armatimonadota > Armatimonadia > Armatimonadales > Armatimonadaceae > CAIRTT01. The sequence goes on from CAIYBQ010000166.1 coordinate 803, forward strand.
TCCAGCTCCAGGAACACCGCGGAGCAAGGTCTGTGAGAAGCGATGCCACTTTGTATGGCCATCTGCGAACACATTATTGCTGCCACCACTGTGGCGACCCTGGTTTTGTGGGTTGACGGTGCCATCAGGCCAAAGTCCCGAGCCATCGAGGAAGCCGGCTTCCCACTCGTTCGGGTCATCCGACTCAGACCATGGATGGTAGTCAAACGCGCCGAAGTACGTTGGGCGCTCAGCAATCATGATCTGCTCTGCAGGGCTGCTGAATGTTGCGAACGCGACGTGGTGCGCAAAGTAACCATTGATGGAATAGTCGGTGCGGACCGCAGCCCAGTTTGCATTTGTGAAGACATCAGAGAAATAGAACTGCGGGTTTGCCGTACCAATGGATGGGCAGCGCAGCACATCACGGGATTTAAGGTACGGGAACAATGGCTGATACCAGGCGTAAAGCTCAGCGATATCTTCGACATCATGCTCGCAGGTAACCGACAGCTCATCGTAGTCCTGCGAATACATCATCATCGCGAGGCCCAGCTGGCGGACGTTTGACAGACACGATGTCTGGCGTGCTTTTTCACGGGCTTGAGCAAAGACTGGGAAGAGAATCGCTGCGAGGATAGCGATGATAGCGATGACGACGAGGAGCTCGATGAGCGTAAAGGCACGTTTGTTTGACATGATTTCCACCGGGATGTAGGGACAGTGTCAACAACGCACAATGGATTCGCACGGGGTTGACAGGCATAGACGTAGAGAGGCTATGCAGCTACAGGTGGACCACGCAGTGTATGAGAAAAGTACGTATCCCGTGGGGATTTGCTAACATCTAATGTGGGAATTTGAAACCCAAGAAGCGCGGAAAGCACCACATCGACAGAAAGCTCAATCGGGGGCACCGCAGCTGTTTCAACGTTACACAGTCCACACGCTTCGGAGTCGCCTGGGTTAATTGTGGATGCAGTTGCACAGACAACGTGTTGTAGTGCGTGGACGGTCGTCGAAACCGATGTGATTGCGACGAGCATCAAGGCAAGCGCGCCGATGAGGCGCCACTTACGGAGTCCTGATAGCAGGTCGAATCGCATGATGACCGAGTCTATCCAAGACGCAAATCAATTGCAATAGCACTTTACTTAATGACTATGCTGTTTCAGGCTGGCCTGTGCACTCCGCACACTTCCCATAGAGCTCGAGCTGGTGTCGCATCACGACAAATCCAGACCGCGCCTCGATGCGCGCACTCAGCTCATCCACATCACAGTCATCAAATGGCTCAACCTTGCCGCAGTTGTCACAGACAATATGGTGATGGTGATGTGCATCATCCGGATGCGTTGGCTCGTAACGTGCATACCCTTGGGCAAAATCGATTCGCCGTGCAAGGCCATGTGTCTCAAGGAGATTGACAAAGCGATAGGCTGTAACGAGATTGACCGGTTCCGGGTCCGTGGGCGTTCCGATACGCTTGTTTGCCGCGGCATGCAGCTCGATGACAGACTGCGGGGTATGGGATTCCGCCAGGGATGCAACCAATGCCTTGCGGGGTGCCGTGATACGACATCCACTTTCTTTCAAGCGATCCAGAATCGCGTCTTGTGATAACCCCGTACAGTTCATCTGCGTTACGCCTTGCCGCGTTCCTTGTATCCGAACCGCACCCAGGTTGCAAATGCTGCACATGCACCGATGATGCAAACCAGGATCGTTGGACCAAGGCGTTCCCAGACAAGATAGAGGTTGAGACCGATGATTACCGATGCGGCTAGAACGCTTAGAACGGTCATCCACAGCGGGTTCACAAAGTCCCGCATCAGCCTCCGGCTGCTTGTGAAGACAATCAATGGCACGATGGCAAACGGTAGCTGAAGGCTAAGCGCTACCTGCGACCATGTCAGAATACGCGTGGTGTCATTGCCGCCGGATATGAGGATGATGACCATCGCAGGTACAACCGCCAGCAGCCGCGTCACAATCCGCCGAACATGAGGAGCGATTTTCCAGTCAAGAAATCCTTCCATCACAATCTGACCGGCAAGGGTTCCCGTGATGGTGGATGACTGTCCAGCGGCGAGCAGCGCGACGGCAAATGCCGTGGATGCCACACCGCCGAGGATTGGCTTCAGGAGTTTCTGTGCATCCCCAAGCTCACGGATCTCATCCATACGGCCATCAAAGACGGTTCCAGCAAGCACCAAAATCGCCGCATTTACAAAGAAAGCCGCACCGAGTGCACCGATTGTGTCCCAGGTGTTGAAGCGGATCGCCTCTCTAATCCCCTTGGCGGTCCGCTCATGCGCACGCGTTTGCACGATGGATGAGTGGAGATAGAGGTTATGCGGCATCACTGTGGCGCCGATAATCCCAAGGCTGATAACGATAGCTTCTGCATCCGGGAGTGATGGGATCAACATCCCCTTTGCGACCATCCCGAAATCAGGCTTAGCCAGGAATGTCTGAAGCATAAAGCATCCAGCAACGGTTGCAACAAGCGTGATGACAATCGCTTCCAGCTTTCGGAAGCCAAATTTCGACAACCCGAGCAGAATCAGAACATCGAGTGTTGTGATCGCAACACCAGCTATCAACGGAATCCCAAAAAGCAGCTGTAGGGCGATGGCAGAGCCAACCACTTCGGCAAGATCGCAGGCGACGATGGCCAGTTCGCAAAGTATCCAAAGTGCAATCGCAGCTGGCTTGCGGAAATGCTGTCGGCAGGCCTGCGCAAGATCTTGGCCAGTAGCAAGCCCCAGACGCACACAGAGTGTCTGAAGCAGAATCGCCATCAGGTTTGACAGGAGGACAACCCAAAGAAGCCGATAGCCGTAGCGGGCTCCCCCTTCGAGGTCAGTCGCCCAGTTACCCGGGTCCATGTATCCAACACTGATTAGGAATCCTGGCCCCATGTAGGCCAAAACCTTACGCATCAGACTCGAGCGTCTTGGAATCTTGACCGTACGAAACGCGTCCGACAGAGACTCGTCACGAGGCTGCATTTAGTCTCCAAGCCCCCCGTGCGTCCCAAGAAGTAATCCAAAACCATAGGCAAGAGCGCCGCCAACCATGCCGACAAAGGTCATCTCAAGTCCTTGCTTCACCCACGAGCGTCCAGTGACAAACGTCTTGGATGCGCCAACGGCAAAGTGAGCCAAAACACTGATTACCAGCGATTGCCAAACAGCGGGCATCCCGGATGTATAGAAAAACGGGATGATTGGAAGGAAGGCTCCGATCGCAGTGGACACGCCGGCAACGGCAGAGGATGTCCACGGATTTGGGAAGCGGTCCTCATTTATGCCAAGCTCTTCACGGACCATGGTTTGTAGGAAAACATCTTTATTGGATGTCAATCGCTCAACAAGCTTCTTGGCCTCAGGCTCCGTAAAGCCTTTGAGCTGATACATCAGCTCGAGCTCTTCCCGCTCATGCTCAGGGTCCGTCTCGATTTCCATCCGCTCGCGCTCGATCTCGGACTCATGAACATCCCGCTCGCTCTTCGCCGCAAGGAATGCCGAGCTACCCATCGAAAATGCGGAGCCGATCATGCCGGCAAGACCGGCGATGAGGACAAATTTTGGAGATGCACTGGTCGCACCGGCAACGGCGGAGACGATGCCAAAGACGGCACCAAGTCCATCGTTGACGCCGTAAATCGCATCCCCAATCCAGCTCGCCGTTCCGTGGGCATGCCACTTTTCGCGGGCGAGGAGGGTGTCAAGGCGCGAGCGTGGTCCGGTTTCGGCCTGGTGGGCCATGATGTGTAGTTTTTGTGCGTGGACTTCTTCATCTGGGATGACCAGCTCAAGTATTTTAGTGGATGCTTCATCCCCGAGGCGGGCAATCTGATCCTGGTATTCCGCGACGTGGTGACGCTCTTCGTGTTCGATACGCCGAATCATCGCATCAGGGCCGAACATCCGCAGGAGGCGCATCTGCTTCCGCAAAGGTGCCTCAATCGTGCGCTTGTCGACATCTACCCCGAGCTCTCGTAACCGTTCTTCCCACAGCCGGGCGTGTTCATACTCACTCTCCGCCATCCGCTGGAGGAGATCCTTACGGTTTGCATCCGGTTCAGCAGCTGCAAGGGCATCGTAGACCTTTGCAACCACTATTTCCTCTCGCCAGTTGGCGAGGATGATGCTGACCTTATTGGCGGGAAGGGTCAATACGCCTCTCCGGAGCTAACATTGCGTGGAATCCCGACGGAATCTGAGCCGGGAATCGGCTGGCCGTGTGGGCAGTGTGTAGGGTGATTCAAGAATGCGGCGAGGCGCTCTTCGAACTCTTCCGAGATGACATGCTCGAGGCGCTCAGCTTCTTCATGCGCGGCTTCGGATGAGAATCCAAGGGTGTCAATGAGAAAGACTTCAAGGAGGCGATGGTGCCGTGCAAGCTCATTTGCAACACGAAGGCCATCGGGTGTCAGACCAACACCGCGGTACGCAACGTAGTCAACCATGCCTTCATCGGACAAAGATTTGAGCATTTTTGTAACAAATGCGCGGCTGGTATTGTTACGACGGGCAATATCTGACATACTTGCAGTGCCATCCGGGCCAACCAATGACAGAATAGCGCGAAGAATATCGCCAGATGTCTTGTTCAAGTAGCGCGACTCGCGCGATTTCACCATAGTTAACTTTATACCATACTCTGTCGTGTCCATATGAGCAAATTCCTATGAAGTTCGTAATAACGGGAGGCGGCACAGGGGGGCACCTGGTTCCGGCACTTGCCGTTGTGGATGCCATCAAGCGTCGCGACTCCTCCGTGGAAATCCTCTTCATCGGATCCACCACTGGACTGGAAGCGGAAATCGTGCCAAACCGAGGTATTGCGTATAAGTCCATAGCAACGGGCAAGCTACGGAGGTCATCCAGAGGGCTTCTCGGGATGCTGACCATCGCAAATTTTCGCGATATGCTCGCAGTCCCAAAGGGCCTCATCGATGCGTATCGCATCCTCCGCGCCTACAAACCCGATGTCATCCTCTCAACCGGCGGCTACGTCGCGGTGCCAGCAAGTATCGCCGCGTGGCTGCTGCGCATCCCCCTTGTTATTCACGAACAAACCACCACAATTGGCCTCGCCAACCGCCTCTGCTGCGCGATCGCACACACCGTAGCGCTGTCCTTTGACATCGCCCGCAATGACCTCCCTCTCCGGGCACGGGCAGGCGCAGTCCTGACAGGAAACCCCATTCGAAGGGAGACGCTTAGCGGCAACCATGAAAGCGCAGCCGCGCGCTTTGGAATCCCGGCGGACACACCAGTCATCCTAATCACCGGAGGCGCACAGGGAGCGCGTGTCATAAACACGGCAATCTCGGATGCGATCCGTGAAATCACCAAGACCCACTTTGTCATCCACCAATGTGGCAAACAAGGCATCGAATCCCTGACAGCGCAGCGGGAATCTCTCCCGGCTGCTATTCGAGACCGGTGGGTAGTGAGTGCATTCCTCGATGTGGACGCGATGGCGGATGCCTGGTCGGTCGCCCAGGTTGTGATTGCGCGTGCCGGCGCAGGAACGGTGAATGAAGCGCTTATCCTTGGAAAGCCTATGATCTTCGTTCCACTTGAACCAAGCAGCCGCAATGAGCAGCTTCGGAATGCCGAGCGTAGCGCTGAGCTCGGTGCAGCGGTCATTGTGCGGCAGAGCGCGTGCACAGGCGATGCGCTGATCAAAGCCATCCGTACGATTTTGGACACGGCCGGATGCATAGAACAAATGGCTACCGCCGCGAAAGGGAATGCGATCCTCGATGCCGATATCCGCATCACTAACATCTTGATGGACATTGCCGCAAAGTGATGTGTGATTCATCAACGGCGGTTTTCAGATACCGAACCTCGCATTGCACGCCCTAAATGGCGGGCGATATACTCCAACCGGTTGTGATGATTGAATAGTTCACAACCGCGGAAGCGCGAATGTGAAGCGAGCCGTTTGGCCCGCTTTTTTTATTGATGCTGGATTGGCGGAAATAGAAGATGAATGCAGAATTTTATGAAGCCCTGAAGTTGATTGAGCGAGAGAAGGAAATCCCATTTGATTCCCTCCTCCGCTGCCTCGAGGTTGCGCTGGCGAAAGCCTATGAGCGCAGCTTAAACATCGAGGATGATCAAGTCACACTCAAGGTTGAGCAAACCTCCAGCAAGGGCGGTTCTCCATTCCGTATTAGCCGCGTTTCGCGCGTCTCGGAGTATGTCGATAATCCGCATACGCAGATTTCGCTTGCGGATGCCCGGGAGATTTCCCCTAAGGCGAATTATGGCGACCGCGTGCCAGTCGTTCTCACGGACCGTGAAGTTGACCGCATGGGCGGACGCATCGCGTCCCAGGTGGCGCGTCAGGTCCTCATGCAAGAGATCCGGGAAGCAGAGCGCAACAAGGTCTATGATGAATATGTAGACCGGGTCGGCGATGTTATTTCGGGAACGATTTCCCGCCGTGACCGCAGCGATCTGGTGGTCCAGCTTGGAAACCAGCTTGGCAAAATGGAAGCCTACCTCCCAAGTCTCGAGCAGACCCGTGGTGAGCAATACCGCTTCCATGACCGCATGAAGTTCTTCGTGGTGGATGTCCGTAAGGCTGGCAAGGGCCCACGTGGTCCGCAGATCATTGTCTCACGCTCCCACCCATCCCTCCTGCGACGTCTCTTCGAGCTCGAAGTCCCTGAAATCGAGTCCGGCCACGTCATCATCAAGTCCGTAGCCCGTGACCCAGGTCAGCGGTCGAAGATTGCCGTTGCTGCAAAAGATGATCGCTACGATCCGGTTGGATCCTGTGTTGGCCACCGCGGCCAGCGTGTGCAGGCGGTTGTGGATGAGCTTCGCAACGAAAAGGTGGACATTGTCCGCTGGTCCCCTGATCAGCGCCAGTTCATCATCGAGTCCCTCTCACCTGCGAAGGTTGTGGAAGTCCGCCTCGATGAAATTAATAAGGCTGCACTTGTCATCGTTCAGGACATTCATTTGTCCCTTGCGATTGGCAAGGAAGGCCAGAATGTCCGTCTCGCGGCAAAGCTGACCGGCTGGAGGATTGATATCCGCTCCGAGTCCCAGCTCCACGCAGGTGACCTTCCTGAGTTCATGGAATCCGTCGCACCGCTTGAAGAACCGGATTACGAAGAAGAAGACATCTACGACAACAAGAAGATCGCTGACCTCCCGGATGACGAGGACGAAGAGGAAAATGATCAAGACGATGAAATCTACGCTGAAGAAGTCATCGAGCTCACCCCGGTTATCGAGGCTGAAGTCGAAACGATTGAAGACGTCCCTGCTGCTGACGATGATGTTGTAACGCTTGAGGATGTTGTTGTTGAGGATTTGGATGACTCGATCATCGACCTCTCCGGATTTGATGACGACGAAGACGAAGATTAGTCACTGCGTACCCACGAAGTGACGACACTGCGTAAGCAACCAACGCGCACCTGTGCTGCCTGCCGCTCGAAGGACGGCAAGTGGACACTGGTGCGCGTTGTCCGTTTACCGGATGGCGGCGGCGTGGCCCTTGACCCAAGTGGAAAGCGCGCTGGACGCGGGGCATATCTGTGTAACTCAGAGGCCTGCCTGACCCTTGCATTCAAAAAGGGTGGCTTGGCGCGAACCCTCAAATGCCAGGTTCCGGGAACGCTCGAAGCGGAGCTCCGGACACATTTTGCAGGTCTTACGCCTGCACCACTGGATACATCTAAAACCAATCCAGAGTAACCTCCTTTCCCTCCCCCGATGCGGTACCATAAGAGGTTGCATAGGCGACGGCTGTGCCGTCCACACTGCAATAAATTCAAAATCCATGTGACCGGGGAGCGTCCAATGAATCACTGACGCATTCGGGAAGAGGTGTTTATGCCGATCAGAATTTACGATCTGGCCAAAGAAGTGAAGCGAAGCAACGCAGAAGTCGTCGCGATGCTTGAAAAGGAAGGGTTCGGAACCCTTTCACCATCGAGCAACATTGATGACGTTACTGCGGAAAAGATTCGCAATAATATTAAGGCGGCGTTGAAGGCGGTCAAGGATGCAGCACTCGCAGCGGCTCCGACAGTCCCATTCAATGTAACCGTCCAAGCACTTGGTGATCAGCTTGGTGTTGGTCCTGCCAAGATTCTTGAAGTCCTCGTTACTTTCGGAATCACAAAGGCAAGTCCTACGCAGCGGCTTTCGCCGGATGCGGCAACCAAGATTGCCAGGAAGCTCGGTATTCTCATTCGTGCGCTGCGCTCTGAAGAAGAGACCGTTGCCGAGCGTGAAGCCGTTGCAAAGGCCAAGGCGGAGAAAGAAAACCCAACGCCTGCGCCGAAGCCTGCTGCACCAAAGCCAGCAGCAACTAGGCCAAACACACCGAATAGGCCGATGCAACCGGGACAAAGAACCGGCGACCCGGCAGATAGACTTAAAGACCTCCCCGCTCCGTCAGTTCCGTTCACCGTTCCAACCCCTCATTACAACCGTAATATTCCAGTTGTGGCCGTTGTTGGTTCCAAGGATGACACTGCTCCAAAGAAGGCATCCAACCAAGCCAAACCCAAGATTGAACGTAAGGTTGTCAACTCAACCGAGGGAGAGCTGGTTCACCGTCCACCCGTCGTGACCATCATGGGTCACGTCGACCACGGAAAGACCACCCTCCTAGACTCCATCCGGCGGGCACGTGTTGCCGCAGGCGAAGCCGGCGGAATCACACAACACATCGGGGCTTATCAAACCGAACGTAACGGTCAAAAGATTACCTTTATCGATACTCCTGGACACGCTGCATTCTCATCGATGCGTGCGCGGGGTGCATCGGTCACGGACATCATTGTGATTGTCGTCGCAGCCGATGACTCGATCATGCCACAAACCGAGGAATCCATCCGGGTTGCCAAGGAAGCCGGCGTACCGATCATCATTGCGGTCAACAAGTGCGACCTCCCGACAAGTAATCCGGAACGGGTCCTTACAGACCTCACCCGCTACGAGCTGCTACCTGAGGCTTACGGTGGAGACATCCAAACCGTCAACCTGTCCGCAAAGACAGGCGAAGGTATCGATGCCCTCCTGGATGCCATCCTGCTTGTAAGTGAAGCCGTTGTTGATCCAAAGGCTGACCCAAATGGCAAGGTGCGTGGCACCGTCCTCGAGGCCAAGGTTGAGCGTGGACGCGGTACCGTGGCAACCGTTTTGATTCAAAACGGTACGATGAAGTCAGGCGATGTTGTCCTTGCTGGTATCGAGTTCGGTAAAGCACGCGTCCTCACCGATGATGCTGGTAAGCCGATGAAGGCAGCTGGACCATCCTACCCGGTAGAGATTATCGGCCTCAGTGGAACCCCGATGGCGGGTGACTCCGTCGAGGTTGTCAAGGATGAAAAGGAAGCACGACGCCTCGCTGCAGAGCGTGATGTTGTACGACGGGAAGAGAAGTTCGAAGTTGGCGGACGCCAAACACTCGAGCAGCTTTATCACGTGCTTCGCTTTGGTGCGGCTAAGGAACTCAACCTTGTTATCAAGGCCGATGTCCAAGGCTCTGTCCAAGCTATCCGTGAAAGCCTTGAACCACTTGGCAACGAAGAAGTTCGTGTCAGAATTCTCCATGCGGCTGTCGGACCAATCAGCGAGTCGGATATCCAGCTCGTTTCATCCGACCGTAAGGCAGACGACAAGAACTGTCTTGTTATTGGCTTCAATGTCGGAACGGCAGGCTCTATCGAGCGTAAGGCGGAGAAGGAACACGTTCGAATCCGAAACTACAAGATCATCTATGAGTTGATCGATGCAGTCAAGGAAGCGATGCTCAACCTTCTTCCACCAATCTTCGAGGAGCACATCACTGGACATGGCGTCATCCGCCAAATGTTTAAGCTCCCTGGTGGACGCCAAATTGCCGGTATCTATATCGACAAGGGCTATACCAAGCGTAGCTTCAAGGTGCGTGTTTTCCGTAATGGAGAGCTCACACACACTGGAGATATCGACACGCTTAAGCGCTTCAAGGATGATGTACGTGAGGTTCAAGAAGGCTACGAATGTGGTCTTACAATCCGTGATTACAACGACATTATTGAAGGCGACCAGTTCGAATTCTTCGAAATGCGCCAGATCCAGCGCGAGCTCTAATCAGGCTCAATCGCAGGGGAAAGCCTGCACGCAAATGAACAACACCCCGGTCCACCAGACCGGGGTGTTTTCTGTATACTCTGCCCATGCAACCGCGCCGCCTCCCGAACATCATTCTCTTCTTCGCTGATGACCTTGGCTACGCAGACCTTGGCTGCTTTGGTTCGAAGACGAATCCAGCACCAAACCTTGACCGCCTCGCCGTAGGTGGGAATCGCTTTACCAGCTTTTACTCGGCACAGGCCGTGTGCAGTGCAAGCCGTGCGGGACTCTTAACCGGCTGTTACCCAAACCGTATCGGCATCCACGGAGCACTGGGACCAAACTCAAAAAACGGTATCTCCTCCGATGAACAGACCATTGGTGAGATGCTCAAAACCCGTGGCTACACAACAGCCGTCATCGGTAAGTGGCACCTTGGGCATCAGGAAATGTTCCATCCGAACAACCATGGCTTTGACTTCTCGTTTGGCTATCCGTATTCGAATGATATGTGGCCACGGCACCCGGAGGCTCCAAAGGCATACCCACCGCTTCAGCTACGAAGAAACCGAGAGATTGTCGACGCGGATGTTACTCCTGAGAGCATGCGCGATATCACGGCTGACTGCACACGGGAGGCCCTTGGCTTCATCGACAAGAATCATAAACAGCCATTTTTTCTCTACATGCCGTACTCGATGCCGCATGTTCCCCTCTTTGCGAGCCGAAAGTGGACCGGGCGAACGGGAAAGGGTTTGTACGCGGATGTCATCGCTGAAATCGATGACAGCATCGGCCAGATTCTGGCCCGCGTGAAACAGCTTGGCCTGACGGATGACACATTGGTGATATTCACATCGGATAACGGCCCCTGGCTGTCCTACGGCGAGCATGCGGGTTCCCGGGGAGAGCTCCGTGAGGGGAAAGGGACGAGCTGGGAGGGTGGAATCCGTGTCCCGCTGATCGCATCCTGGCCGGGGGTGATTCCACAGGGGATGGTGACAACCCAGCCTGCGATGACAATTGACATTCTTCCAACGCTACGCAGAATTGTTGGAGCGGTTCCGGGGAAGCATGCCGTTGATGGCTACGATATCGGTGAAAACCTTGCCGCTGGTGACACATCGCGGAGCGATGAGCGTGTCTACTGGACCTACTACAACACGAATGAGCTGCAGGCGGTGCGTAAGGGGCGCTGGAAGCTTATCCTGCCGCATACGTACCGGACATTGATCAATCAGCCGGTGGCAAAGGGCGGTAAGCCAGTCAATTACACAAATGTGAAGACGCCGCTTGCCCTGTATGACATTTATGCCGATCCGGGCGAAACACTGGATATGTCGGCGAAGCGTCCGGTGGTTTTACGCGCGATGCTGGCGGAGGCGGAGCGTGCCCGGGTTGAGCTTGGCGATACGCTTACGGGGAAGGCCCGGGGACGTGGGACACGTCCGCCAGGCCTCGTCTCGTAGTTAGGACACTGGAGCTTAGCGCTTACGCAGCTGTGTAAGCGTTCCGCGCATAAAGCCGACTGAGTCAGCAAAACCGATGATTGGCTCGGTATCGCTCTTCTCGTACTCGATTCCGACATTCCCGGTGAAGCCAATATCGATGAGGGCCTTGAAGATGCCCGCAATGTCAAGGGAGCCACGCCCGACTTCGATGGCCGAGCCGACGGCGAGACCCTTTGCTCCGGCTTTGACATCCTTAAAGTGCACATCGTAGACGCGGTCACGGTACTTCCGAATCTGGTCAGCTGGGTTCTTGCCGTTGCGTGCCGCATGCCCAATATCGACACAGAGGCCCATCCGGGGGTTCATTTTCCCGACATGGCCCATCACGATATCCGGGTCGCCAAACTTTTTATCCTCGGGGCCATGGTTGTGGATAGCGATGTTGATGGCGTATTCCTGCGACAGACGGTCTAGTAAGGGAAGGGATGCGATTTCCGGTGTGCAGACCATGGTTGGTACACCAATGTCTTTGCAGTAGATAAAGGCATCCCGGATGGCTTCTTCATTGTCCGGAAGCGCGATATTTCCTGCGCTGAGGGGGGTGATCCCGGCATCCATCCACTTTTGGTAGCCAGCCTTGCGCTCAGCCGCAGTTGATTTGCGCGGAAGGTGGACATCCTTTATGGAGCAGGTTTCGATACCGAGGCGCTTGCAGACCGCGATTGCTTGGTCGGTCGGTACCATCCGAAGCGAATACGTAGCGATACCGATGCGCAGAGGCAGCCCGGTGGAAGACTGTTGGGTAGTGCGGGTGAACATAGTGTTATTTACCACGTGGATGTGTGGATTCCTGCTAGCGAGACGGGGTGTTGGGGTTGGATGCGTATTGCAAGGCAGGTTGGAAGTTGACCTAACAAAGAAAAACCACCCCACAGATAGCGGGATGGCTCTTCGAAAGAATCAAATCAAACCAAAGCTTACTTCGCGGCGAGTGCTGCCTCAATTGCTTTGACCACATCTTCAGCGGTTGGGTCTGTTGCAGGCTCAAACCGCGCGATGACTTGACCATTCTTGTCGACAAGGAACTTGCCGAAGTTCCATGCGATATCGCCCTTGTACTTTGGAAGGGACGTCAGATATTGGTACAGCGGGTGGATATCTGTTCCCTTGACGCTGATCTTGCTGAACATGTCAAAGGAAACCTTGTAGTTGAGCGAGCAGAACTGGGAGATTTCGGTGTCAGACCCTGGCTCCTGCCCACCAAAGTTGTTTGCAGGAAAGGCTGCGATGCGCAGTCCTTTGGCTTTGTACTTTGAATACAAGGTCTGAAGCTTTTCGTACTGTGGCGTCAAACCGCACTTGCTCGCAACATTGACGACGAGGACAACATTGCCCTTGTAGGCGCTCAGCTTCTGCTGCTTGCCATCAATGCGCTTCATCGTAAAGTCGTGCACACTCTTCGGTGCTGGTCCGCCAGCCTGTGCGCTGGTCACAACGCCGAGCAAGCCGAGTGCCAAAAACGTGTTCAAGATGTTCTTCATACCCATCACCTCATCGCTGGAGTTTTCCTAGCGTACCCTATATCTGTTACAAACAATGCCCCGGCAACGTGTAAGCCTCAGCGAGGCATGTCAACCGACATCAAGCGTCCCTCTTCATTGCTGACAATCACGGTGTCGTTGTCATCAAAGGCCACCGCCTCACACTGGCCCGAGTCGCGGATAACAACCTGACGTTTCTTGCCTTGTAGCAGCTTGTCAGACTTGCTATCCAGCTCGATAAACCACACACTCGCCTTTGGGAAATGGGTCAATACAGCAAGGGTACGGCCATCGGGCGACATGGATGCACCCGTCACCCAGCCGCCCATATCCGCCAGGCTGTCCTTCTTTTCAAGAACATTCACATCGCCTTGCAAAACCTTCGTTGGCATGGAGTACAACTTTGTCCCCGTCTGCGGAATCGAAATCTTTCCCGCCATCCGGTGCTTTGTCAGAAACCAAAGCCGCCCGCGGTAGTGGAAAACTGCCTCACAGTCAAACTGCCAGTTTTGCGGATCCGGGAATGCGGTCTGATCAGGGTAACGAACGCTGATACGTCGCACTGCAGTCGCACGCTCAGCCGCCAAAGGGTTGGGTTCCGGAACGACGTAAACGCCTAGATCACGCCGAGCATTTCCGTTGTTGCCCATATCCGCGATGTAGAGGTTGGTGCCATCCGTGGTGATGTCTTCCCAGTCGTGATTCGCGGCGAGATCCACAGGGATACCTTGATAGAGCACCTTAGGATTTTTGGCATCCACTTTGCCGGTGCGGATGTCGCGTAAAAACGGCGGGTAGATGACACTGGCATCCAGCTTGACGGCAAAAATCCGTGCGATATCCCCGGAATCGTTATGCACCCACCATGTATCTTTGAAGTGCCGGCTTTTGACCAGGCCACTTTGCTCGTTGATTGGCGCGTGCTGGATGTTACCGGTGATGATTGGAGAAACAATGGTCGGAGGAACTTGTAATGCCGGTTGTGCATATGCAGCCCAGGCGGAAACAGCAACAACGGTCGATAGAACAAATGCAGGTGCGATTCTCATAGCACCCGTATCTTACACCTAGCGATGGTGGCTTTGTTGTTGACCGTGATTAGCCTCGATGTCCTTGAGCCGCGCGAGACGCGCCTGCAGCTCAAGTTCGGAAAGACGTTTATCAAAGGAAAGATCGAAGCCAGTGGATGTATTTCGCAGCTGATCCATCTCAGCGCGAAGCTGGTCAAGCTCACTTTGCATGGCATCGAGATGTTTGTTGTTCACTTTGCCAGACTTACCGCCGCCGCCACGCAATGTTTTGACCATATGCGTGATGGACAAGATTGGAATCCAGCTGAAAAGCACTAAGACAACAAGCGGGGCTGTCTCCATCCTGGCTACCCCAACCGCCCAGTTTGCACTGTGGACGCATTCCCATTCGCTTCCACATCCGAGAGCTTTGCGAGGCGTGCCTGCAGCTCGATGTCGGAGAGGCGCTTGTCAAAGGAAATATCAAACCCGGTGGATACATGCCGAAGCTGCTCCACTTGTTCTGTTAGGGATGAAACTTGCGCACGCAGCTGGTCGATTTCGGTGGATGCAACTTTTTTGTCCACTTGTCCCCCTTTGGCGCGAATAATTCCCATGACAAGGCTCCGAACAGCCAAGATGGGAACACAGCTACCCAGGAGGAGGAGAAACGCCAGTGGCGGACCATCATGCATTGTCTTTTCCTACGCAGATATTAATGACTTTGTTCCCGGGCGTATGCCAAAGCCTCGCCAAGATCCAAGGTTCCGCTGTAGAGAGACTTGCCCATCACGACCGCTTCGATGCCATCTAAATGCCGGCCAACCAACGCACGAATATCACTCATGTCCCGTACGCCGCCGCTTGCAATCACAGGCTTTCCGACCGCAAGCGCAAAGGCTGCCGTTGCATCGACATTACACCCCTGCAACATCCCATCACGGGAGACATCCGTAAACAAGAAACGCTGCGCACCGAGGCCAACCATCCGCTTGCCAAAGTCTTCGACGCGCTCACCAGATGAAACCTGCCAGCCATGCGTTGCGACAAAGCCATCGATCATGTCCGCACCAACCACAATATGGTCGCCAGCGGCACCCAGCATCTCCGCAATACGCTCTGGATCCGTTGCAGCGCTTGTCCCGACAACCGCACGGTCAGCGCCAAGCGCCAATATCGCCTTGATGCGCTCAAGCGTCCGCAAGCCGCCGCCCACCTGAACGGGAACATCTACCGCAGCAATCATTTGCGCGATGACATCATGGTTCACAGGAGCGCCCGTGCGTGCACCATCCAGGTCGACGATATGCACCCGGGTCGCGCCGGCAGCGGCAAAGCTCTTGATCACATCGATGGGATTGTCTGCAACCTGCTCGCGGGTTTCGAAGTCACCCTTGCGAAGACGCACAGCCTGCCCGCCCATTAAGTCGATCGCTGGAATCGGATTAAACATTTGCACTCTCCGCCCAGGCGCGAATCAGCGCAAGGCCAACATCCCCGGACTTTTCTGGATGAAACTGCACGCCGGTGATGTTTCCGCGCTGCACGGCGGATGCGTACCCGATGCCATGAAATGTCGTCGCAAGCACATCGGATGTCTCTAAAGGCTTGCAGTAAAACGAGTGGACAAAATAGGCCATCGAGCCGCTGGGTACCGCCGCAGT
>CAIYBQ010000167.1 GCA_903924445.1 uncultured Armatimonadota bacterium
CCGATAGGATCTGTCAGGTCTCTGATGACATAGTCACATGTCCGTGTCGCGACGGTGAGGAAGCTCTCACGCCCCAGCGGTCCGGCGGCAAGGGCATAAATGCGAGCGAGCATCGCGTTGTCGTAGAGCATTTTCTCGAAGTGGGGCGTGAACCAATGCCGGTCAGTCGCATAGCGGTGAAAACCACCGCCAACATGGTCATGGATCCCGCCGCAGGCAATCTGATCGAGGGTGTCTTCGAGCAACGGGGTGATGGTTTCCGAATGCGTTGGCAGCATCGTTGTCAGTAAGCGCAGGGAGTGGTGTGGCGGGAATTTTGGAGCGCCGCTGAAGCCGCCGAAGTCCGGGTCGAAGCGCTCGGTTAGGTCCTTGATGGCGGAATGAATCAGGCTTTCGGTGTTTGGATGCTCCCCTGTAATCGCAAGTGGCCGCTGCCGCGCCGACATCGCGAGCTCTTCCGTTGCGGCCGTAGCGACATCTTCGACTTCCTGTCGGCGCTCGTTCCACGCGGCGGCGAGCTGTGTGAGGAGACTGATAAATCCGATACGTCCTCCGCGGGACTGAAGCGGAAAGTACGTGCCGCCGTAGAAAGGCTTGGCATCCGGCGTGAGGAAAACTGACATTGGCCATCCGCCGTGCCCTGTCATCCGCTGGACCGCGGTCATATAGACTTCATCGATATCCGGGCGTTCCTCTCGGTCGACCTTAATGGCGATGTAGTGCGTGTTGAGAAGCTTGGCGACCTGCTCATTTTCGAAGGATTCGTGCTCCATGACATGGCACCAGTGGCAGGCAGCGTAGCCGATGGATAGAAAGATTGGGACATCCAGTTTCCGTGCAAGCGTAAGGGCTTCTTCACACCACGGCCACCAGTCCACAGGGTTGTGTGCATGCTGCCGCAGGTATGGCGACTTTTCGTGGATGAGGCGGTTTTCGAAGCTCGGGCTCTGGCTATCGGATAAATTCACGCTCTGTTGTACCTGTAGAAGCATTTGGTACGTGCAATGAAATGAGTAAAGAGGTGTGTAAACCGAAAATGTTGATGCTGCGGGTGTCACATTCATCTGAATTCATGTAAAAATGCGGATGGCTGTGCGCCGATGTGGGCGTGCTGTGGTGTTGATCCCGGAGCTGCTTCCACTGGTGTAATTGCAGAGTTCGGGGAGACACGGTTTCTCAGGGATTTTCCCCGCGGTGACGCGGGAATTTGGGGGATGTTCAAACATGGAAGAGCGCGAATCAGGCCGCACCTGGCGTCCGAATCGTAAGGAATTTATCGCTGGCACAACGCTTGCGAGCTTGGGATTTGTATTTGCGGATGGCACTCCAGCCCGTGCGGCGTGGGATGACAAGCCAACTGTAAAGAAGCCTGTCAGTGCCAACGACAAGATCCGCTTTGCGTGTATCGGCGTTGGTGGCAAGGGCTGGGGCGAAGTCATGGACTCCGCAGAGAATGGCGACATCGTTGCGCTCTGTGATCCTGATGATGTCCAAATGGCGCGTGCAAAGCGTGCATTCCCAAATGCCAAGGTCTACCGTGACTACCGCAAGATGTTCTCCGAGATGGCTGATCAGATCGATGCGGTTACCGTGTCGACGCCTGACCACCATCACTATCCAGCCAGCTCCGTCGCGATGACCCTTGGCAAGCACGTCTACTGCCAGAAGCCGCTTGTCCGTACGATTTGGGAAGCGCGCCAGATGCAGGAGATTGCAAAGAAGGCTCGTGTCGCCACCCAGATGGGCAACCAGGGAACGGCGCAGGATGGTCTCCGGATGCAGGCTGCACAGGTCCGCGCAGGCATCATCGGAAATGTCACCGATATCCACGTCTGGTCTAACCGCCCAGTATGGCCACAGGGCCACAAGCGTGGCGCATCCAAGCCGGTCCGCGACAGCATCGACTGGGATGTCTGGATTGGCCCACGCCCAATGCGGGATTATGCTGAAGGCTATGCCCCATTTGTATGGCGTGGTTTCTGGGACTTCGGTGCAGGCGCGCTTGGAGACATGGCATGCCACCAGATGAACATGACCTTCATGGCCCTCGACCTCAAGGACCCTGTCACCGTACAGGCCGAGACGAGCGGACATGACAAGGACATCTTCCCAAGCTGGAGCATCATCAAGTACCACTACCCGAAGAACAGCTGGCGTGGGGAAATCAACCTGACTTGGTACGATGGCGGCAAGCTGCCACCGGCTGACCTCGTCGGCGAGAAGATGGAATCCTCCGGAACACTGATCATCGGTGACAAGGGCAAGATCCATATCCCAGGTGACTACGGTAGCGGTGGCAAGGTTGTCAGCGGCGGCGTTGACATTCCTGAAGTCAAGTTCGATCGCTCCCCAGGCCACTTTGAAGAGTGGGTTCGCGCTATCCGTGGCGGCCAGGAAGCACGCTCAAACTTCCCGAACTACGGCGCTGACCTCACCGGAATGGCCCTCGTTGGTAACCTCGCTGTCTGGTGCAATGGCCCAGAAGTGCAGTGGGATGCCAAGAAGATGCGCGTCAAGAACATCGGCGACTTTTCGAATGAGAAGGCAAGCATCGAGGAACTGATCAAGCCAACCTACCGTGAAGGCTGGAAGTTGGTCTAACAAGTACGCGGGATGCCCCCTTCGGAGAGATCCGAAGGGGGTTTTCCTGATTTATGGGGGAGTTCGCAAATGAAGCAGCTGAGATTTTGGGCGGGGATGGCCACATTGATGCTTGCGGCGCCGGCAGTGTACGCACAGGACACGCAGCTCACGGTGACGCCGCAAAAGGCATCCGGGATTTACCGCAGCGGTGAAACTGTCCGCTGGAAGATTGTGACCGAGCGCTGGGCAACCCCGACGGTTGTGCGCTATTCGCTGAAGGCCAACAACAGTGAGGTGTTACAGTCTGGGGATGTCGTTATCGGTCCGGGAAACCCGGCAGAGATTGCTTATACAGCATCGAAGCCGACCATGCTGATGCTTGATTTGCAGCAGGCGGGTGGCAAGGTACGGCAGTTTGGTGCAGCGGTTGCGCCGGAGAAGCTGCGCCCAGTTCACGCGCGTCCGGCGGATTTTGATGCGTTCTGGGATGGCATGAAGTCCAAGCTTCGCGCGCTCCCGATGAACCCAAAGGTCACGCCTGGTCCAAGTAATCGCCAGGGTGTTGACTATTCCCTTATTCAGCTTGACCACATTAACGGCACTAAGGTCCATGGTCAGCTTGCGAGGCCATCCAAGCCCGGAAAGTACCCAGCCGTCCTCGTTTTGCTCTGGGCATCCCCGCCGTATCGCCTCTGGAGTGACTGGGTCACCGATCGGGCGTCGCAAGGTTTTGTCGTCCTCAATATAGAGCCGCATAACGTCCTGCCAACCGAGCCGCAGAGCTACTACGACAACCTGCCGGCGACATTGAAGAACTACTCGGACATCAACCAGGAAGATCGCACCACAAACTACTTTGTTGAAATGTACCTCCGGGGGGTACGTGCAGTTGATTACTTGATGCAGCAACCGGATTGGGATGGCAAGACAATCATCGTTACGGGAACGAGTATGGGCGGACAGCAAAGTATTGCGGTCGCGGGCCTACACGATGCCGTTACCCACATGATTGTTCACGTACCCGCAGGGACCGACCTAAATGGCGTCCAGCATGGACATCAGCAAGGCTACCCATCGTTTCGTGCGAACAGCCCAAAGGCGATGGCGGTTGCTCCGTACGTGGATGGCATCAACTTCGCGCCGCGTATTAAGGCTAAGTCATTGGTTTCGATGGGATTTATCGATACGGTGACACCGCCGAATGGGATTTGGACGATGTTTAATCAGCTGCGTGGACCAAAAGAAGTCGCTCCGATGATGGACAGCCCGCACAACAACCTTGCAACAGCAGATATGCAGCTTCCGTTTACGGAGCGATCTGCAGAATGGTTTGCAGCGATCGCCGCAGGGAGAGCTCTCTCACCAAAGGCATACAAAAACTAATCCGAGCGCTTTTAGGATCAGATACTGTGCAAAGTGATGACAATCAGGTGTTAACTCTCATCCAACAGTATGGCAAAGCCTCTGTGGTTGCCCACCGAGGGGCCAGTGCCTATCTTCCAGAACATACCCTGGAGGCGTATACGCTTGCGCATGCACAAGGGGCGGACTACATCGAACCGGATGTCATCCTCACCCGTGATAACGTGCTGGTTTGCCTGCATGATTTGGAGCTTGAGACGACCACAGATGTCGCAGCGCGGTTTCCTGACCGCAAGCGCCCGGATGGCCACTGGTACACCATCGATTTCACGCTGGCCGAGCTCAAGCAGCTGCGTGTCTTTGGCCGTGTGGATGACAGTGAGCGGGAAACAATGCAGGGGTATCAGATCGCGACCCTTGATGAGCTGATTCTGTTGGTTCAGTGCTTGAACGAGGCCCTTTCACGTGAGACCGCACTGTTGATCGAGATGAAAGACTCTGCGTGGCATGTGAAGCAAGGAAAGCCTCTGGAGCCTGTTTTGCTGGAGACTCTTGCACGCCATAAGGTGGATACGCCAGTCGGAGGCTACATCATCCAGTCGTTTGATGAAGCACATCTCCGAAGTCTGCGGGATACGTATCAATGTCAGCTGCCCCTGATGTGGCTGACGAGCGAGCTGCCAAGTCTAGAAAAAGTCGATGGTATTGGCGCCTGGGCACAAGGCATTAACCCGCATCGGAGTGCGATCGAAGTGGATGGCAAACCGAATACGGCGGGCCTCGCAGTGCTTGAGCGGATGCATTCGCGGGGAATGAAGATGTTTGTGTGGACATTTAATGATGAACCCGATGTGTTGCAACGGTTTCTTGACTGCTATGGTGTAGATGGTGTAATCACCAACAACCCGGATACTGGCGTGTGTGCTCTGAATGCTGGAAGGTTGAAAAATGAATAGACGCTTGTTTCTTGCGACCATTGCAAGTCTGCCACTTCTCGGTGAAGGCAACGGATTTGCCATTTCAAATCCCCGTTTTGCAGATAATCCATTCACCCTTGGCATCGCGAGTGGCGACCCGGATGCAAACAGCGTTGTCCTCTGGACAAAGCTTGCGATCCGTCCGCTGGACCTAGATGGCGGGATGCCTCCGGCGGATATCGATGTCACTTGGGAAATCGCAACATCGGATAGCTTTACGACGATTCTGAAGAGCGGCAAATCACGGGCAAGCCGCCTGCTGGGGCACAGCGTCCATGTCGAAGTGGATGGCCTTACCCCCGATACCTGGTACTGGTATCGCTTCCAAGCTGGGGATGCGACAAGCCCGGTCGGTCGCACACGTACTATGCCACTTGCCAGTGCTCAGAAAACAGCCTTCAACTTTGCCTTCGCCAGCTGTCAGCATTTGGAATATGGCTACTTCACGGCTTACAAGCAGCTCGCCGCGGATGACAATGACATCGTTTTTCACCTTGGTGACTACATTTATGAGTATGCAGCGAGTGAAAAGCGCCAGCGTCGTCACACAAATGCAAAGCTGTTCAATGTCACTGACTACCGTATTCGCTATAACCAATACCGGATGGACCCGCTGTTGCAGGCTGCCCATGCACGTTGTCCGTGGTTTGTGACGTGGGATGACCACGAAGTCGAAAACAACTACGCCGCTGACATTTCTGAGCGAAAGGGTATGGAGACTCCCGAGTTTCTCATCCACCGTGCGAATGCCTATCAGGTCTATTACGAAATGATGCCTTTGCGCAGGACATCGATTCCACGTGGCCCCGACATGCTGCTCTACCGCAAGGCGAAATTTGGCAACCTTGCTGAGCTCCTCGTTCTCGACACGCGGCAATACCGCGCGGACCAGCCAAATGGAGATGGCCTTGCGCCTATCAATGATGCAACGCTGTCACCTAAACAAACCATGCTTGGGGTAACCCAGCGCGAGTGGCTTGAGCAGGGTCTAAAGGCATCAACAGGGACTTGGAATGTACTCGCGCAGCAGGTAATGATGGGGATGGTTGACCGCTCGATGGGACCTGAGCAGAAATATTCCATGGACCAGTGGCCGGGGTATGCGGGCGAGCGGATGGCCCTCGCCAAGTTCATCCAGGAGAACCGTATCCGTAACACCGTCGTTCTCACGGGAGACATCCACACCAACTGGGTCAATGACCTTAGAGTCGATGACCGTAAACCTGAGCTTCCGGTGGTTGCTACGGAGTTTGTTGGGACGAGTATCTCGAGCGGCGGGGATGGTGTGGACAAACCTAAGATTCTGGATGACCTGCTCAAAGAAAATCCATTTGTGAAGTTCCATAACCAGCAGCGTGGCTATGTCCGGTGCCGTGTTACGCCAACGCAGTGGACATCGGACTTTATGGTTGTCGACCAGATTACAAAAGAGGGCGGTGTGGTCACCAAGCGCGCATCCTTTGTGGTAGATGCCGGCACACCAGGCGCGCGTTCCGTTTAGCGCGTCAACATCAAGCGGAGAAGGAGATGGTTACGGTCGTGCCAGCTCCTTCGATGCTCTGAATGGAGACATCCCCGCCGTGCGATGCTGCAATGCTTTGCACAATGGATAGCCCCAAGCCAGTGCCTCCGGCTTTCCGTGCCCGGCTGGCATCCACGCGGTAAAAGCGCTCCTGCACATGCGGTAGGTGGGTTTCTGGAATGCCGACGCCAGTGTCTTGCACGATGAAAGCCGTTTGGGTCACCGTTATGTTCACATTCCCGGATTCCGGCGTGTGGCGGTAGGCATTGCTGATCAGATTACAGAGAGCCCTGTGCATCAGCTCGCCATCAATGTGTAAGGTTTGCACTTCAATCTGGTAATCCACCGCTGGGTGATTTGTAAACGATGCGCCAACTTCATCGATAGCGCCTTGCACCAGCTCTGCAACATCAGTTTCGCATCGGTTTGCGACCAACACTCCGTTGTCTGAGCGGGCGAGAAAGAGCAGGTTTTCGACGAGGCGTGTCGTGCGGTCGGCGGCTTGGTTGATGCGTCTGAAGTAATCTCGACTGCGATCGGTCGCAAGCTCATCGATGGCCCCAAGCTCGGCGGCACCTTTAATGACGGTGAGTGGGCTTCGCAGCTCATGGGACGCATCCCCGACGAAACGGCGTTGTTGCTCAAACTGCGTTTCAAGCCTTGAGAGCATATTGTTAATGGTCTGGGAGAGCTTGCCGAACTCATCCGTGCCGTTTACGGGAAGGCGATCAGAGAGATTGACAGCCTGGATGGTTTCTGCTTTGCGGCTGATGGCATCCACGGGGCTTAGCATTCTGCGTGTGAGGAACATCCCGGCCATGGTCGCTGCGAGTAGCGCGATGGGCGATAGCAGCAGCATTTCCCGGGTCATGGTCGCAAGGTCATCTTGGAGTCCCCGAATACTTGTCGCTGCCTGGAAGACGAGGTCCATCTCACGGAACCGAATCGGCCGCGTGTATATGCGTTGATCTCCAGCGGTTACATAGGATTCCTGGCGCGTTTTTGCGGTTTGGATGACAAGCTTTGTATCGAAGGGCGGCGGCTGCCGTTCATTGACGCGGGAGCCATCCGGGTTGTAGAGCGGCATATTGGGTGGAATAGGCGGCCGTCCAAAGCCATCAAAAGGTGGTCCAAAGTCGCGACGATCCCGATTCGGGTCACCGTTAGGATTTGGATCCTGATTTCTTGGATTGTCATGTCTTGGTTGATTTGGATCTTGCTGGTGGCCTTGTTGTTGGCCGAGTATCAGACTGCCCAGTCCACCCGGCGCCCCCCCCGGACCTCGAGGGCGTCCACCGCGCGGCTGTATGACCTGTGATGCCCGCGCTGCAAGCTCACGGTCGAGTGTGTTCATCATGCTGATGTCGATACGCCCACGGAGAGCCATCCCCATCCCGATCAAAATCAGGAAGAGGACTGTTACATTCAGCAGTGTAAGTTTTGCTCGGACAGTCATTAATGTTTAGGCTTTTGTGTGCCGATCCAGTATATAACCGGCCCCATAGACCGTGCGAATGAGGCGAGGTTCCCGGGTGTCATCCAGTTTGCTGCGCAGCTGTTTGACATAGACATCGACAACATTGGAACCAACCGCCGCATCATCATTCCAGACACGAAGACGTAGCTGTTCGCGGCTGATTACCGTGCCTTCGCGCAGAAGCAGCGCTTCGAAGACGCCGAATTCGCGTTGGGTGAGCTGCAGGTCGATACCCGAGCGCTTGACGGTGTGGTTGACCGTATCGACTTCCAGATCATCGATGTGGATGTAACGGGACTTTTCACGTGCATCCCGCCGGAGGAGAACGCGGCACCGTGCTAGGAGCACTTCCATCGAAAATGGCTTTGTAAGATAGTCATCCGCGCCGGCTTCGAGACCTCGGACTTCATCCTTTACAGTGTCGCGTGCGGTCAGCATCAGGATAGGCGTGCGGTCGCGCCCAGAGCGGAGGCGTTTACAGATTTCGATGCCATCCAAGCCAGGGAGCATGCCATCAACGACGAGGAGGCCCCAACCACCTTCACGGGCAAGCTCGATTCCTTCAGTGCCGCTGGATGCAAGTTCTACCGTCCAACCTGCGGATTCAAGGCCAATTTTGACAATCTCCGCAATGTTTTCGTCATCCTCAATGCACAAAATCTTCATAGTTGTCTCATTGTGGGTGATGATTATGAAGTCACAGTGAGGAATTATCGTCTTTGGTGCGTCAGATGGGGTAAAGCATCGCTAAATCTGCCGAATGGCGTTTTCGGTTGCTGGACCGCTTAATTGGACATCACACGTGTTCATCTGGATCAGCTGTCCCTGTTCCAGACGGTAAATTTTGTCCGCGAGGCGTATTGGGGCATCCCGATGCGTGACCATCACCACCGTCCGTCCAACGATCAGGCGCTTCAGAGCATCCAGAACGCCCGCCTCCGTTTCCGGATCCAATGCACTCGTTGGCTCATCGAGGAGCAGGACAGGAGCATCCCGCAGGAATGCACGCGCAAGCCCGACCCGTTGGCGCTCACCACCGGAAAGCTTTGCCCCGCGTTCGCCAACGATGGTATCAAGGCCATCCGGAAAGGTCGTAATTGCCGCCCGCAGCGCTGCGGCATCGACTGCATTTTCGATTTCATCCGCCGTCGCACCCGGCTTTGCAAGGAGGAGGTTCTCCCGAATCGTTCCTGGAAAGAGCACGGTTTCCTGGAGCACAGTTGCGTAGATGTTTCGAAGGCCTTCCGGGTCTAGCTGAGATGCGGGGATATTGTTGATGCTGACATTTCCGGAGACGGGATCAATGAGGCGCAGCAACAGTCCGATAAGGGTGGATTTTCCGATACCCGTTGGTCCCGTGAGCGCGATGACATCCCCTTTGCGTATCGAGATACTGACATCCTGCAAAATCGGATGCGCTTCATCATAGGCAAAGCTGACATTTTTGA
>CAIYBQ010000168.1 GCA_903924445.1 uncultured Armatimonadota bacterium
ATGCCTACGTATCAAACAGTGGGCAGCGTGCCACAAGTAGGCTTCGCTCTGGGGCTGATATTGGGCTTTTGGCCGCAGATGGTTTGCGAGTTACAAGCGTTGTCGATGCATCCCTGAATTTGGTTTCAATAGATGTTTCGAGTGGTTCGAATCGCCTGCGGGTGCTAAAGCTTGTTACATCCGAGCGCTGGAAGAATGCCACCGTTCAGCTGAATGACAGCGCTGTTTTTACGATGCAGGTGGGTGATGAGCTACATATTCTCATCCCGCCTTTTGTTGGAAGTGCGCGTTTGCGGTTACAAGCGCAACATTTAGCGCTTAGCAGTTACGTTTTCACATGCCCGTTGTTCGGTATGATGAATAGGCAAAACGACATGTCCGTATTTGGTCCGGGATCAAGCCGCTAACCCAAGATATGTCTGTTATAGGAGATGAGCATGGCAGAGTTTTCGTTGTTTACGTCTGAATCCGTAGGTGAGGGGCATCCAGATAAGGTTGCAGATGCGGTAAGTGATGCCGTTCTTGACCATTGTCTATCAGCTGACCCAATGAGCCGGGTAGCCTGCGAAACATTGGTTACAACAAACCTCTGTGTTGTTGCGGGTGAAGTTACAACGGGAGCCGAGTTGAACTCGGATGTGATTGATCGCATCGCACGTGCTGTGATTACCGATATTGGCTACGATGACAAGGCCCTAATGTTCTCCGCAGCCGATGTGGAAGTGCGTAACTATGTGCATGCACAGAGTGCTCATATTGCGATGGGTGTTGACACCGGCGGAGCCGGCGATCAGGGCATGATGTTTGGTTATGCCTGTGATGAGACGCCTGAGCTTATGCCTCTGCCAATCGCGATTGCGCACCGTCTGACCCGCCGCCAGGCTGAAGTTCGCCGTGCACATCCAGGCCTTGGTTTCCGCCCAGATGCAAAGAGCCAAGTCACGATGGCCTACGATTCCGCTGGCCGACCACACCACATTGACACCCTTGTGTTCTCAACACAGCATGATGAGAACCTGTCCCTCGATGATGTCAAGGCCATTGTTGAAGAGCACCTCTTCGCACCTGTGCTTGCAGAAGTCGCAGATCTGGTTACCGGCGACATCGTTCGCCATATCAACCCAACTGGCCTCTTCGTAATCGGTGGCCCGCACGGAGATACTGGACTCACCGGACGCAAGATCATCGTCGATACCTACGGCGGCTATGCGCGCCATGGCGGCGGTGCATTCTCGGGTAAAGATCCGACAAAGGTTGACCGCTCCGCTGCTTACGCCGCGCGCTACCTGGCAAAGAATGTCGTAAAGGCAGGACTTGCAACACGGTGTGAAATTCAGCTGGCATATGCCATCGGTGTTGCGCAACCGGTTTCGGTGCGTGTCGACACCTGGGGCACGGCTGCAAAGGGATTGACCGACTTGGATATTGCTGCAAAGCTCAATGCAACGGTTGATTTGACCCCGGCTGGCATCATCCGAATGCTTGACCTCCGACGTCCTATCTACCGTGATACGGCACGCAACGGCCACTTTGGTCATGCTGCGTTCCCATGGGAAAACACAGACCTCGCGGAGCAGCTCGCATAATGAATACGCAGATAATGCAGGCCATCGCCGGCTTGTATGGCTTGATTGTGATTGGAGGCGGCGCTTCAGCCGTCGCCAAGTCCAAAGTCTCGCTTTACGCAGGCGTCGGTACAGGACTCTTTGCCATTGCTGGAGCATTAGTGATGGCTAAGAATCCAAAGCTTGGATTGGCATTGATTCTGATTGGAGCAATCGCACCTCTTCCGAGGATGCTTCCAGGATTTATCAAGACACAGGCAATTTGGCCTGCAGGCGTTGTTTCCTTGAGTGCAATCGCGGTGATCATCAGCGCGGTTCTCATGTTCAATCAGCTAAAACCTCAGCCATGATGCAGACTGGGCAACCTATTCGCATTGCGCTGGTCGCCCATAATGGTCGTAAAGACCAGATGCTGACGTTTGCGGGGCAGCACCTTGATGTGCTGTCCCGTTTTCAAATTGTAGCTACGAGCACGACCGGCGGCATCCTCGAAGAACAGCTTGGACTTACTGTCCATCGGTGTCTTTCTGGGCCTCTCGGTGGCGATTTGCAGATTGGTGCGATGGTAGCCGAAGGCTCCATTGCAGCGGTCATCTTTCTCCGTGATCCGTTAACGGCTCATCCTCATGAACCGGACATTCTGGCGCTCATGAAAGTCTGCGATGTTCACAATGTCCCGCTTGCGACAAATCTTGCATCCGCGGAGCTGTTGTTGACGGCCCTTAGTGCCACGGCTCGCTGATGCGGATAGGGAGCAACCTCGTTGGTTGCTAACCGTCTATCGGTCGCACTGATGGTTCTATCTCAGAACGATTTAGGACGTCAGTTTTTCTTGCTGATGGCAGAAATGTTTGCATTTGAAAGCGCATCTGTCTTCGGCTGCTTAGATCGGCCAACGGCAGCTGTGCTTACTGGCCAGATGAACATAAAGTAGTAGACGGCAACATTCAGGCAAAACAGTATTCCTGCCAGGCCCCATAGGTTTGGCTTTTTCTTACGTTTTGTATTTGCTGTCTGCTGCTGCATCGTGGCAATAATGTATCACTGTTACCGATGTAGTCAACTGTGCCGCAACGTCGGCTGTGATGAAGGAGAACTCACGTGAGCGATAATCCACTGCAATCGTTGGATGAATGGGAAGAGGACTTGAAGGCGCGCTATCCAGTCGCTGGCGAGAGCATGTTCACCGACAAGGATAAGCCAAAGGATGCATTCCGTAACTACACGGCAGATGTCCGTCCTGGTGTCAAAGAGTTCTACCGCGTAAACCATATCGGCCAAACGCTAGACTTTGTTAAGGCAAAGAAAGCGGAATACCTTGGGCTGAACCGTATGGAAATGGGCATCTGGGAAGCCATGGAATATCTCAACCAACTGGTTGATGATTCCGACCCGGACACCGACCTTTCTCAGATCCAGCACCTCTTGCAAACATCTGAAAGAATTCGTGAAGAGGGGCATCCACGCTGGTTCATCCTCACGGGGCTTATCCATGATCTTGGCAAGATTCTATGCTTGTGGGGTGAGCCGCAATGGGCAGTCGTTGGGGATACCTTTGCGGTTGGCTGCAAACATAGTGAGCGCGTCGTGTTTAGCGAGTTTCTTGCACTAAATGCAGATCACGATGACCCTGTCTACTCGACAGAGCTAGGTGTTTACGAGCGTGGCTGTGGTTTCGAAAACGTGCATCTTTCATGGGGCCACGATGAGTACATCTACCACGTTGCCAAGGATTATCTGCCACAGGAAAGCTTGGCGATGCTTCGCTACCACTCGTTTTATCCTTGGCATCGCGAAGGTGCTTACAGACAATTCGAGAATGACCACGACCGTGCAATGCTTCCTTGGGTGTTGAAGTTTAATGAGTTTGACCTCTATTCGAAGTCGGACACAAAACCCGATGTCGATGCGCTGCGGCCTTTCTACGAGGAGCTGATTGCAGAGTTTTTTCCTGCGAAAATCCGCTGGTAACCTCATTGTAAAGTAGGGGAAGTCGACGTTGGTGTCCGATGTTGTCCGTCGGACACAAAGCCCCAATATCGATGTGCTGCGGGATTAGCAGGGGGAGCTAACGAAAGTGTTTTCCCCTGCTTAGTCACATTGATAGAACCTTGTTCTTCACCGGCACAATCTTTTGGTCAGACCACCGTGCATGGTAGACTTTTCGTGGGCGGTGCCTCCTTGGGCACCGCTACTCATAGTCAGGACATTCACTTTATGCTCGCAGACCATTTTCGCGACATCGAAGCCCTAAGCAATCGTCTTGATGAACTCGGGAGGCATCTTTGACCTTCCGAAGCGTCGTCAAGAACTAGCAGCGCTCGAGCAACAATCATCTGAGCCAACGCTCTGGGATGACCCTACTGCAGCGCAAAAACTCATGCAGCGCCTCTCAGGCGCTAAAGCTGATCTCGAACCATTCAATATCCTCCGTTCCAGCGTAGATGATGTACAAGTTCTCTATGAGCTTGCACAGGAGGATGACAACCCTGATAGCTACGAGACCGAAGTGGTCAAGGCCATTCAGGATATTGAAACCGGCCTCGATTCCCTCGAAGTGAAGACGCTGCTTGCAGGTACCTATGACTCAGTGGATGCCATCCTTGAAGTCAAGCCGGGTGCAGGTGGCACGGAAGCCTGTGACTGGGCTGCAATGCTCCTTCGGATGTACGTTCGTTGGGCAGAGGACAATGGCTTCAAGGCCGAGATTCACGAAGAACTCCCCGGTGAAGTCGCAGGCCTCTCGTTTGCAACGGTCTTTATCTCTGGGCGGAATGCATACGGCTTCCTGAAATCTGAACACGGCGTGCATCGGCTTGTGCGTATCAGCCCATTCAATGCCAATGGTAAGCGACAGACCAGCTTTGCGGCGGTCGAAGTGATGCCTCAGGTTGAGTCAGACACCGATGTCGAAATCCGTGCTGAAGACATCCGCCTTGATACCTACCGGGCAAGCGGTGCTGGTGGCCAGCACGTCAACAAAACGAGCTCAGCCGTACGTATCACACACATCCCAACCGGAATTGTTGTGCAGTGTCAGAATGAACGCTCCCAGCTGCAAAACAAAGAACTTGCGATGCATATGCTCCGAGGCAAGCTTGCTGAAGCGAAAGCACGTCAGGAAGAAGCAAAGCTCGCTGCCATTCGTGGAACACAGCTCAACATCGAATGGGGTTCACAGATTCGCTCATATGTATTCCAGCCCTATACATTGGTCAAAGATGTTAGAACAAAAGCCAGTGTTGGAGACGTCCAAAAGGTAATGGATGGCTACTTAGAGCCATTCATGACGGCCTATCTGCGCTATATTGCCGGTAAGGGCACCAGTGGGGATGATTCCAATGATGACATGGATGCGTAATCAAGCAAAACCGATGGAGCTTGCTTTAAAGGAAGCTCCTGTAGCGGCGACTCTGGCCGGCATCGTTTGGTATGAATCAAAGTCTGATCTTGCCTTTATTCCTGCAGCTACATTTGCCGCCACTGTGGGAGCAGCCACGCAAGCTGCGTCTCCGCTACAGGATGACCCCATCGTCATCATTGAGTTGACTGGGATTCAGATCCAAAATGCTCTGATCAGGTCCATTTCGTACATCCCTAAAACATTCGGTGGCTTACTCTCAACGGCGGGAATGAAAACACTCATTGCTTTGAGCGATGATGGTCGGGCGAAGGTCGTGTCAATCGAAGCTGCCGGGAAGCGCTTGGACCCTGCGAAGCGCTACCGGGTTGCGATGCCCAAGCCACTAGCCGATGGCCAGCTCGGATATTTTCAAATCTGGGATAAGCAAACCACTCGTATCGCCACAAATTTGACCGTCATGGCGTGTAGTCGAAAACAAACAGGAGCCACTCCTGTCGTGGCATCCTACAAAATCAATGGGCAATAAGGAATATAAGATGCGAATAGAATGGATGATTGCAGCCGTTGTGATCGCACTTGTAGGCTGTGGGGCAAAAACGGTTGCGGAAGCTCCAGCGCCTCCAGTTACAACGACCGGGCCATCGGATGCGGCGCGTGCTTATGCAGACCTGAAGAAGCAAGTTGCGTTTGGGCCGCGAACCCCAGGCTCTCCAGGCGCCGCGGCGTGCCGGGATTGGGCGATAGCTGAGTTCTCCAAGGCTCTTGGGACGCCCGCAAAGCGTCAGGACTTCTCGATGGTAGCTCGTGGGGCGCGGGTTCCGATGACGAACATCCTCGCACACTACAACCCCACGGCAAAGCGGCAAATCATGCTGTGTGCGCACTGGGACTCCAGGCCATCGGCAGACATGGAAATTTCATCCGATAAGAAACGTAAGCCAATTCCAGGTGCCAATGATGGCGCAAGCGGTGTCGCAGCGCTCATTGAAGTTGCGCGTCAACTTAAAGCAAGTGGTGTGTCCGTTGGAGTGCAGTTTGTGCTGTTTGATGGCGAAGACTATGGGCCAGGGATTCAGGACATGTTTCTTGGCGCCAAGTACTATGCCAAGAACCCCGTTCTAGGTAAACCGGAATACGCCATCCTCATCGATATGATTGGTGACAAAGACCTCCAAATCGGGCGTGAGTTCAACAGTGACCGTGCCGCGAAGGACATTAATGACCGTGTCTTTGGAGCCGCAGCAAAGCTGGGTATCAAAGAGTTTATAGATGCTCCAGGCCACGAAATCATGGATGACCACCTTGAGCTGCAGCGTATTGGCTGGAAGGCAATCGACTTGATTGACTTCGACTATGCACCGTGGCACACCCTAGATGACACTCCGGAACAGTGTAGTGGCGAGTCCCTCAAGAAGGTCGCGGATGTCCTTTTGGCCGTTCTAAAGAATCCATAGATGAGCAATTTACACGGTGATGATGACCTGAATGAGTTTACTGTCATCATGCATGAATGCGACGGTGCATGGTCCAAGCTGCCGAGAGACGAACAGTCGCGTCTGATGATGTTGTATGGAGACTGGGTCGCTACCTTAAAGGACGGTGGCAGTTTCGTAACCGGAAGGCCCTGTGGCGGCCAGCACCGATTACTTTCCCGGAATGGTACAGGCGACGTTACGGACATCAGCGTAGAACCCGATGGCCTCTCCGAAGTCGTGACCGGATTTTTCGTCATCCGTGCCACGGACATGGACTCTGCTGTTGAAATCGCAAAAACATGTCCGGCACTACTTCATGGAGAAACGATTGTCGTCCGTGAAGCAAATCACGCGTAAACGGCTTGGCTGTATTCGCTGAAGTTACAGCGGTAGCAACGACACGAAACGGGGAGTCCTGTTACTTTGGCCAGCGGACTTCGGAAATGGTCCAGTCGCCCTTACTGTAAAGCGAGAACACGCCGCCAAGGTCGCCACGCGTCAGCGAATCGACAATCTTTAGGCCTAGGTCGTGGTGCTTCTGCCAGTCAAAATCCTCTGGCAATGCATCACCTGTATTGCGAACTTGTAGCAACCAGTGCTCAGGTTCCTCGGTGATTCGGACCTGAACCTCACCCGTTTGCGTGATCTTGAAACCGTGCTCAACGCTGTTTTGAACCATTTCGTTGATGATCAATGCAAGTGAATTGGCATGCTTGGAGTTCAGACGGAGGTCTGGGCCTTCGACGGACATATCGATGCGGTGCATTGGGGATGTCAAGCTTTGCTGGGTTGCTGTGACGATTGAATCGGCGATTTTCCGGATGGCAATGGTATCCAGATCATCCCGGCTCAACAAGTCATGCACCGCAGCGACGGCCATTACTCGGTTGATACTTTCATCCAGAACTTCAGCAGATGACCTGCCGGCAGAATGGTGTCGTTGTAATCGCAGCAGGGATGCAATCTGTTGTAGATTATTCTTAACGCGGTGGTGCATTTCCTGGAGGAGCGCGCCCTTGACCATCAGGTTTGCATTGTGGATGGCGACGGCCACCTGATTTCCAAGTGTGCAAAGAACATCCAGCTCGGATGCCGAGAACCTATGTGGTTTTTCGGTGTAGCAGGAGAGTACGCCAGTGACCTGCTCGCGTACCTTTAGGGGAATCATCGCAACGCTTGTCAAACCCTCTTGTTTTGCCAGTGCGCTATGGACGTAGTCAGCTTCATCCTGAACGTTTAAGACGGTGTGCGCCTGTCCGGATGCGATGACTTTCCCTGAGATACCTTGCGTTAGCGGGAGATTTGGTCTCTTCTGATACTCTTTACTTTGACTTTTCACAGCCTTGAGTACAAGTAGACCCTTCTCTTCATCCACCAGGGAGAGAGAAACGACGCGAAACGACATGATGCGGCTTGTTGCGGCAACAGCCAGCTGCAGAATCTCTTCGAGGTAGAGATCACCCGTTATGGCACGGGATACATCGGCAACGGTGCTCAGGTGGCTGGCACGTTTCTCGGCGCTTCGGACGCGCCGTGATGCCTGGATGGCCCCCGCGACCTGTGATGCGATGCTGGACAACAGCTGGACCTGTGTTTTGGTGTAGTTGTGTGGTGCGCACGTTTTCACATTCACAACACCGATCACATCCCCGTGCCAGATGAGGGGAACGGAGAGAATGGACTGGAAGCGGTCTTCACCGAGGGACTTTATAAAGTGAAAGCGCTCATCGGTCCACGCTTCGCTCGCAATCGCAACGTGTTTACGTTCGCGCGCAACCCAGCCGGTGATGCCTTCGCCTACTGCTACCTTGAGTGTCCCGAACATCGATGCATCCAGTGACTTGTCCGTGGCAGCCCGCAGAACCAAGTAATCCCGTGACTCGTTGAAGAGATAGACGTAGGCGGCATCGGTTCCCGTTGATTCGAGAGCAACTTCTGCAATGAGGGGGAGGAGGTCATCCGGGTTTACAACGTGGCCGGTGGCTTCCGCGATGCGGCGAAGTGCGGCGGTTTCAGCGGCCCTTGCATCGAGAGATTCTTCCAGTTGGCGGATACGCTTTTTCGCTTCGAGGAGTTCGCTATCCCGCTTTGCCAACTGGCGAATCAGTTTTTCTGTGTGAACGACTGGCTCGGATGATGTACCGTCCATTACTAGCTCAAACGCTGTTTGCGAGGATAATCGCATCGGCGATTTCACGCATCGTTTTTCGGGTGTTCATGCTCTGGACCTGGATACGCCGGAACGCATCCTGCTCTTTCAATCCGTATTGATCCATGAGAATGCCCTTAGCACGGTCTACTGTCTTTCTGGCGTCAAGCTTGTTCTCAAGGTCATTGAAGTCTCTGTCGAGCTCTTCAAATTCCTCAAAACGCGCGATTGCAATCTCAATCGCAGGCATGAGATCAAGTTCCTTGAATGGTTTGACTAGGTAAGCGAAGACTCCGGCATCCCGCGCACGCTCGACTAAGTCACGCTGAGAATATGCAGTGAGAAGCAACACAGGCGCAATGGCTTCTGTGGATATCAGTTTAGCTGCATCGATGCCATCCATGGTTGGCATTTTGATGTCAAGAATGGCGATATCCGGCTTCAACTCCTTGGTTATCTCAAGGGCTTGTTGGCCGTCGCCGGCTTCACCGACAACAACATGCCCCATGTTTTCAAGTGTTCGCCGCAGGTCCATGCGGATGATTGGCTCGTCATCTGCGATCACAATACGCAAGGGATCCACTGAATTTTCCACCTTTAATCAAGTTCAACATCGCTGTGGTTATGAAAACCAAGGCATCCAGTCTCGGTCGAGGGTTGCGAATGCAATCTTTTGACCAATCGGGCCACAGATTCACTGCGGTTGAGTATACTTAGAGTACCACGGTGCATCAAACTAATTCCTCCAAATCATCAGCAATCTGGTCCCTCGCAGGGTCCACATTGCTTGCGTTTGTCCTCGTTATCTTAAACAGATACCTTGGATTTGCACTAGAAACCTTAGCTACCTCGAATGGTGGCATTGGTGTCCAGTTGCCCCCATTACGGTCCGTCCCGGCTGACCTATTGGGAGTCGTATATCTTGCATCGATTCTTGGGTGTCTCCTCGTTATGGCGAGGTCTGCTGCGCAGCTACACATTTCGACTGCGTTTCTGCTTCTGACCGGTTGTCTGCTTTCGGCACCGATGCTCACTGTTCTCTGGGCATCCGATTCGAGAAAACTCATTCATCCTCTCCTCGAAATCAGTGCCAACAATCTCTTTGGAACGCTTGGGGCAATCTTTGTTGGATCGGCAATCGGCAGGATTATCAAACATCCTAATACGTTGCTCGCTGCGGCAGGCTTTGCTGCATTTTTTGACACGGTTGTCGTGACAGTTGGTCCGGTACGTGCGTTACTCGAAACCCGATCACCCTTGATCAGTGCAGTCAGCGTTGGTGCAGGTGCTGCAGCAAGTCCCGGTAGCTGGGGCGGACGTACGGTTCAGCTGCTCAGCTCGGTTACGATTGGGCCTGCGGATGTCCTGTTCATCGCTGTCTTTCTCAGCAGTGTAGCGTGTCTTGCCCGCCATCCTACCTTTCAACTCAAGTCCGAACGTTCTACATTTTGGTGGATGTACGGCTTTCTGGTGACAGCAATCATTGCGGTTCAGCTTGGGGTTCGTGCGGTTCCTGCGCTTGCTCCGATGGCCGCCGCCATTCTCGTCGCAAACATGCGCTACGCAGCATTTACCCGACAGGAAAAGCGCGATCTCGCAATCGGTGGTGCGTTCGCTGTGGTTTGTGCCGCCTTGATGATCTGGCAGGGGCAACGCATTATGGCGCAGCCCATCAAGATTCCCGATGGACCAATCTACGGCTTCATCATCACACGCGCGAGAATCTCAAACGAGCTTGTTGTGAACGGTGTTCTTCCTGATTCGCCGGCCTTGAGGGCGGGTGTAAGACCTGGGGATGTGATCGAAAGCATCGATGCGATAAAAACTGGCAAAATGTCAGATGAAGAGTTTAAGCCATATCTTGCCGGATCAGTGCGCAACGGTGGTATAGATCTTGTTATTCGGCGTCTCGGCTCTAAGGGACCGATAAAACTGCACGTTTCATCGGATTCTAGGTAACAAATGTCAGGGCAGCCGCGCGGAGGCGAAGTGGAATCTCAGGGGCCGATAATGCTCTTTGATGGTGTGTGTAACCTCTGCAACGGAGCATTGCAGTTTATGCTCCAAATTGAGAAGCATGACATGTTGCAGTTTTCTACACTTCAAAGTGATGCAGCGATTGCACTTCTTAAACATCTGAATGCACCACTGGATTTATCGACGGTGGTCTATGTCGTGGATGGAAAATTGTATACGCACAGCACCGCGATTAGCCTGCTTCTTCGGCATCACGCCAGACCTGGCTGGGCGTTTCTTGGAGTGTTGCTCGCCTTGATTCCAAAACCACTAAGAGATTTTGGATACAGAGTTGTTGCTCGTAATCGGTACAAGTGGTTTGGCCACAAAGAAACCTGCCTGATGCCAACACCAGCACTCAAAGCACGCTTTATTGCGTAAGTACTAAGCTTTTTGATGTCTGTGTGACTGTCCACCAAGTCGCACTTGCTTCTACTTTGCATAGTGCAACCGATAGGGATGACTTATTCAAAATCGAAGGCCACGGATATGGTTCGTCGCAATCCTGCCGTAGACTGAATCCACACATCAGTCTTTTGTGCAGGAGTTTTGTATCGTGGATAACAATCGCAGTCGAATCGTAACCGAAGGTACACATCGCGCCCCGAACCGGTCCATGCTTCGGGCCGTCGGATTTGGCGATGGTGACTTTGAAAAGCCAATCATCGGTATCGCAAGCGGGCATTCGACCATCACTCCATGCAATATGGGGATTGGACCTCTGGCCGAGCGTGCCGAGCAGGCTGTCAGGGAAGCCGGCGGTATGCCTCAGACTTTTGGGACAATTACGATTTCCGATGGAATCTCGATGGGGACGGAAGGTATGAAGTTTTCCCTTGTCTCCCGTGAAGTCATTGCTGATTCCATCGAAACGGTTGTTGGTGGTCAAAGCATGGATGGCGTTATTGCCATCGGTGGCTGTGACAAAAATATGCCCGGCGCAATCATCGCTATGGCGCGCCTCAATGTTCCGGCTATCTTTGTCTACGGCGGAACGATCAAACCCGGAAAGCATCGTGGTCAGGACCTGACCGTTGTTAGTGTTTTCGAAGCGGTTGGCGCACATAGTGCTGGCAAAATTGACGACACAGAGCTGCATGAAATTGAGTGCCGGGCAATCCCAGGTGCGGGTAGCTGCGGCGGGATGTACACGGCGAACACGATGTCGTCGGCTATCGAAGTCTTGGGGTTGAGTCTTCCTGGCTCATCCACGATGGCTGCCGAGGACCCTGAAAAGGCTGAGAATGCTGCCGAGAGTGGCCGGGTCCTCGTAGAGGCAGTTCGCGCCAACAGGCTTCCATCTGAATTGCTCACCTTCAAGGCATTTGAAAATGCCATTGCCGTGATTATGGCACTTGGAGGCTCTACCAACGCTGTGCTCCACCTTATCGCTATCGCCGATGCCGCGGGTGTTGTGCTTACGGTGGATGACTTTGAGCGCATCCGCACAAAGGTTCCGGTTCTCTGCGACCTCAAACCAAGCGGTAAGTACGTTGCTACAGATCTTCATCGCGTTGGAGGCGTGCCACTCATCATGAAGATGCTCCTCGACCGAGGGCTTTTACACGGTGACTGTATGACCATCACGGGCCAGACCATCGCAGAGACACTCGCAAACATACCGGGTGAGCCTCCTGCTGGACAGGATATTGTTCGGCCATTTGATCAACCCCTCTACGCTGAGGGCCACTTGGCGATTCTAAAAGGCAATCTTGCACTGGATGGCGCCGTTGCCAAAATCTCAGGCGTCAAAGTTCCAGTCATCACTGGACCTGCAAGAGTCTTCGATTCAGAAGAGGAGTGCCTTGAGAGCATCCTCGCTGGAAGTATCTATGCTGGGGATGTCCTTGTTATCCGCTACGAAGGTCCTAAGGGCGGTCCCGGGATGCGGGAAATGCTTGCGCCAACATCCGCGATTATCGGTGCCGGGCTAGGTGATTCCGTTGGTTTCATCACAGATGGCCGCTTTAGCGGAGGCACCTTTGGGCTTGTTGTCGGACATGTTTCACCCGAGGCTGCGGTGGGCGGCACGATTGGTCTGTTGAAGGAAGGGGATTCGATTACCATCGATGCCCGCCAGCTTCTCCTGCAGGTCAATGTTTCCGATGAGGAGCTTGCTGAACGACGTGCAGCATGGACAGAGCCTGCTCCGCGTTATACAAAGGGCGTCCTCGCAAAGTTTGCCAAACTGGTCAGCTCGGCAAGCCTTGGAGCCGTTACAGACCGATTCTAATCATCAGCAGCCAGACCGGTCAAACCCACTTCATGGCTTTGGCCGGTCTGCGATTTTCTTTCTAAAACGCATCGCACCGCTATTCATGCAATAGCGTAATCCATTTGGCGTTTTGGGGATGCCAATTTTTCCGTTGGCATCATCGAACAAGTGGCCTAGATGGCCGTCGCACCGCGCGCACAGGATTTCCACACGCTCACCATCGGGATCCCGACGCTCCGAAACCACCTTCTTTTGGATAGGCTGGTAAAAGCTGGGCCACCCGGTGCCGCTGTCAAATTTGGTGGATGCATAGAAGAGTGGCAAGTCACATCCGCCACAGGAGTAAAGTCCATCGGCGTGGTTGTTCCAGAACGAATTTGCAAATGCGCGCTCCGTTGCTGCCTGTCTCAGAATTTGAAACTGACTGGCCGTTAGCGTTTTCCGCCATTCCGCTGGGGTTTTGGTGACTTTGCTAATGACATCCGGGATGAAGTCAACCGCCTTGGTGTCTGCAGCCGTTGACGGCGACTGTGCGGTGCCAGTCTGAGCCCAGCTCACGGTAGCGACAAGAAGACAAAGTGTTGGAATAAGCATCAATGATTCTCCCTATGTTGTAAAAGACCAAGTAAATGCTGGTTTTGTTCCCGGCAGTTTGCGATTTATGGCACTACTGGATGCATCACGCTAGGATAATTTATGTTGCTAGCCTTGTTCCCCGTCATCTTGTCGAGTGTTGATACATCAGAACGGCCAGCCACCGTGAGCGTGCCAAACATCGCCGTATACGTTCCCGCAAATGCGGCTGTCCGCGAAGCCTTCGGATCGACTTGGACTTCCTTCGGATTACGCAACCGCCCGGATTGGTCGAGAAACGATGTCATATTTTCACCTGATATCCGCGTTTTGAGTGCGCCGGCGAGGAGTAATGATGGGACACGATTGATGCTCATACCCGCCCTGTTCCGTGCGACACTTCAGCTCAAAAGTAAGCCGACGACGTTAAGGCTGGCTGTGTTTGCTGAAGGTGGACTTGTTGGCGCCTATACATCCGCAGGAAAGTCTCGATTCACTGCTGCGCCTGCTACCGGTCTGGGCGTTAGCATCAGTCAAAACCGCCTTGATATCGAAGCACAGTTTATCCAAGCACTCACTCAGGATGGACGTGATTTCACAGGATTTGGCATCGGGTTTGGTTACCGACTCTAATGTTCAACAGGTAGACTTGGAACAATGGGACGGTGTAAATAAGTAAGTAATGTCTATGCAGGCACAGGAATCACAACCGCGACAACAGGAACCGACATACAAGCAATGTGTTGGCTGTCGCTACCATGTCACAGAAACGGACACCGTGTGCCCGAATTGTGGTGTTCCTGAACCCATGTCATCGCTGTCTGGTATGGCCGGGATGTTTAACCTTGGCCCTGAGATGAACGACGCAACAAGGGCCATGATTGGAGCGTTTATTGGCGCCGTTCTCGGAGCGCTTCTGATGCAGGGCGTCGGAGTTGCCGTTGGCGTGGCAGTTGGCGTCTCCCTAGGAATCCTCCTCGGTGCAGATCGTGGTCAGCAACCTACGGCGGCGAAAACAAAAGCTGTTGTCTCGCTTCGGGAAATCGAGCGGCGCATCGGTGAACGCCTTGTCGAGCTACGTAACCGTGAGCGCCGATTGGCTGAGACACGAGCGCAGTGGGAACGCCGGGCATCCACGGGTGCGGGCAGGGATGCAGCATGGGACCGCATTTACCAGCAGCTCCTCCAGGCCGGGGATGCACTGGCTAGGCAACGCGACCGTTACCACGTAAAGCTTTGGGAGGTTACGCTCATCCGCTGGCAGAATCGCTTAGATCCGCTTGTCGTCGATTGGAACCGTTTGACACAC